>JBGQLV010000055.1:0-19153 GCA_041500225.1 Thermodesulfovibrionia bacterium
GTAGTGAACCAGAGGCGAGGCTAAAAGTTATAGGTGCCTGTCCACCTGATGTCTGTAACTGGGATGAGTACACCTGACCCACCGTCCCGGCAGAAAGCGGTGAAGACGATGTGATACTTAGAGGCGCACAGGCAACTGGATTTACTGTAAGAGAAAATGCTTTCTGGATATTCTGTGCACCTGCTGAACAACTGTCTCTTGCCCTTACAGTGAAGGAATAATTGCCTGAACTTGTTGGCGTCCCTGAGATAAGTCCTGTTGAACTCAGGCTTAACCCTGGCGGTAATAAACCTGAAATAAGACTGAAGTTGATAGGTGCCTGCCCACCAGTGGTCTGCAGTTGCTGTGTGTATGTTTGTCCAACTGTAGCTGTAGGAAGCGGAGAGGTTGTGGTTATTGTCAAAGGCGCACAATTTATTGTAATGGAAGTTCTAGCAGGGTCAGGAGGTAATGGAGGTAAAGTGCATGATAAACTTCTTGCTGTTATTGTATATATGCCCGGGAGTATATACGTATGGCTGGTGCTCAGATTACAGGTTGAAGTGGTACAGGTTCCTACACTCACTAGGGGTGATCCGTCCCCAAAATTAGTTTCTATCACACATGATGGTGCCCCAAAAGGAGGGAAAGACGCCGAAATGTTTACTGTCACATTCTGACCGACTGTTGCTGGATTGGGCGAGGCAATAACTGTTATTGCATGAGATATGCCGCTTGTTAATATGATAGAAGATATTATTACAATAATCATAAGGAATATATTTCGCTTCATTATCCTTCCTCCTTAAAATGAAAATGGCACAGATGTTGCCAGTACAAGGAATAGAGTGAGTTCATCCCTGTCCGAACTCCGATTGATCTTGTCCGTGACCTTCATGTAAGCGCCCCTGAGTGCAATGGTTGGATTCATGAGGCCTTTGAAAAACTCTTTTATATTATAAGCAAGTCTGAAATTTGTGTTAAGGTTACGACTGTTTGTCGAACCGTTATCAGCTTTGATTATGTTATATGTGCCGCCTACATCAAATGATAACTTTTCACGGAAAAAATTTGTTCTTAAATCAAGGTTGATGATATATGTATCTGTTCTCACATCGGTAACATGGATTTTTGACTGGTTAAGTGAAAAAGAGGGGCTGATAGATATGTTTGGAATATTATAAGACGAAGTAAATGTATAAGTTATTGCTGTTGTATCATTGTTCGTTGGATTTCTATCATCCAACAATGAATAGGATGCCAGAAATCCAAGGTTTATTTTGTCCAGGGTATAGTTGACCCTTCCCGAAACAGTGTCTGCATGCAGGTCGAGCGGATTTGTGCCGGAAGGTTCTCTTGTGCTGTTCTGCATGCTCTTTTGGTAGTTTATGCCCATAGGGAGGTTCGGTATCCCATTGAAGGAATAATCAAGACCCCCCTGATAATTGAGAATCCGTGGAAATAATTCATCCCCCTTCACATTATCATTATATCGTGAAAGGGTGAGGTTGATTGTATGGACACCGAGATTAAGGCCATTCATAATGCTCGCGCCTTCTCTGTCCTTCGGGAGACCCTGGTTTCCGACAACTGCATAGTCCCTGCCGATGTATTCATACATGGCATCATAGGTATAAACCCCCAAATTACCTCCAACCTTTAACTTATATGCATGATCGCTTTTACTTTTAAATTCATCAGAAGTATCAGGGTCAAAATTAGAAAAATCCGTCTCAAACTCTGTCTTCACCTTATTTTCAAGCAAATCAGATGTTAGGACAAACCCTAAGACATCTCCCTTTTTAGGCCCCAGTGTAGTTGATATGCCCAGGGAACCCCAGGGCTCTCCGCCTGTAACATAGATAGTCTTGAACATTACTTTCTTATCGAATAAGTTCACACCACCTGATACGCCGAGGATATGGTCATTCGTGTCAAAATCGACGCCGACACCCCTGAGGCCGAGAACTTGTATGCCCTTCACACTGAACATATTGATCTGAAAATTGTCATATTCCAAATTGAAGACCCCGCCTTTCCGTGCAAGGTTAACAACGGTGTACTGGGTTTCATTAACCTGAACATCTCCGAGGCTTGCTTTAAATTTTAAATTATCCTTTGTATAAGAACCAGTAAAAAGCCAGTTTGCAGCATCGATTCCCTTTTTCAGAGGAAGTGCTACTGGAATACTCTGATCGAGATACCTCAGATTTGTATTGAACTGAAATTCCCAACCATTTTCTTTAATTTTGGAATCAGACCTGAGGTTACCTTCAACCTTTGAATTGGGGACGAACTGTGCAGAGTCAGGTTTATGGATAAGCTGTTCATATATAATAGACGCTTCATTATCCGTATATGCTTCCTCAAAGGTGCTGGTGTGGCGTGTGGTGAATGAGATGCTTTTCTGAAGTTGATTACCATCCTTATCAGTTGTCGTTATGCTGAGATTGTGACTACCGGCATGCAAGATCATAAAAGGTGTATATTCAAACCCCTTATCTGAAATTCTAAGCAATTGCGTTATGTCTATCCCGTCGAGAAGTACTACAAGGGTGTTAGGAGTGATAGGTTCCAGGAATTCAATTTTGATCTCCGGTTTTTTGCCGATGACTACGGCATTTTCAGCAGGCGTTACCGCACGTATAATATCTTTTTGAATATTTGCCGTTGTCTGCTGTGGTTGCTCTTCAGCAAGTGCAAAGGAAAAATAGAGAATTAGAGAGAACGTCATGACAAACGATTGCCGCCATCTCATACAAACCCTCCTCCTCCTCAGATAATTTGGTATTTTATACTATCTTGATTTATCATGGTATATAAATCTCAACAGGCTCTGAAAGCTCGCCCTGTTTGTTATACGGGCCTCAATCTCTTCAGAAGGAAATCCCTTGTATTCAGTAAGGAGCTAATAAGATGTGGAAATCCAGCGATTCTTTTTGAGAATATTAATAATACTTCTGATATTTTTCAAAATCCTTCACCTTCGGCAGACCTTTACTGTCTGCCAATTTGTCTTGCCAGGATTTACGTTTGGATTTACTGCTCATAAAGGGCGATCTAATTATTTAAGTGATTGCAAAATTTTATTCAGTCAATATAACTCTTACCTTTTCGCCAACTGCTATGCCGAAATTTGATGAGGCATTGCCATTGCGCACGAAAAGATCGAGATATCCAAAGCTATTTATTAACGAATAAATCCCATCATCTTCGGCCTGTGCATAATAGTTTTTGAGGGGCGCTTCTTTCCCCTTAACTATAACCTTTAGTCTTCCTTCTATGTTACTGCCAAAAAGGTCTTCTATTTTCTGGGCCTTTATATTGGTTATCGCATTCCCAAAATGGTCAATATAAATTACATTACCCTCGATTGTATTCTTTGCCGGCATTATTAGGGTTGGTGCTGGTATGGTCACATAATCAGTAACAGGATCACCAAAGTTTGAAACATTTATGCCCTTTGACAGCCATGCAGCCACAGGAGCAAATATGTCTCTACCGTGGAAAGTGGAACTCCTCTGCGGCATAAAATAATGTTCTGAGGTAATATGAATAACTTTAAGGCTTTCTGTTAAGTTAAAAATCTGAGAAAAAACACCATTATCAGGCCCTACGAAGTAATGGTAGTCTGTTACTACAAGGATAGGTCTGCGGACAGAACCCACACCCGGGTCAACAACAACTACATGTATTGTCTTGAAAGGGAAGGATTCAAAGCTCATCTCGATTGCAAAGGCTGCTTCAATCACGTTCTGAGGACTCATACCATGGGTAATATCAATTATATTAGCAAAAGGATTTATATTAAGCATTACCCCCTTCATAATCCCTACAAAAGGGTCTTTATAGCCAAAGTCAGTTGTTAAGGTTATTATGGGGCTATGCTCCATCCATGCCACCGATAATGTCCTTTACATCAAGGATACCTTTTCTTTGTAAATACGCCTCTATTCCCTTAGTTATCTCAATAGTCGCCCCTGGATTAACAAAATTGGCAGTGCCAACCTCTATGGCTGTAGCACCAGCAAGGATGAACTCTATTGCATCCTCAGCGTTTATTATACCACCAATACCAATAACAGGAATCTTGACAGCCTTGGAGGCCTCCCATACCATCCTTACAGCGATCGGCTTGATGGCAGGGCCTGATAGACCACCTGTAATGTTTGCAAGTTTAGGTTTCCGTGTCTCAATATCAATCGCCATTGCGGGTATAGTATTTATCAGTGATAAAGCATCACTGCCTGCATCTTCTGCTATCCTGGAAAATTCCTGAATATTTGAAACATTGGGAGATAATTTAGTTATCAAAATTGCTTTATTTACTGATTGTCTCACCTTTGCTATTAGTCCTGCAAGTGCTTTTTTGTCAGTTCCAAATATCATACCTCCCTTTTTTACATTTGGACATGATACGTTAAGTTCTATGGCGTCCACACCTGCATTATCAAGGGCCTTAGAAAGTTTCACATATTCATTGATGGTGTTACCGAATACATTGACTATTACTCTTGTATCAAATTTTCTCAAATAAGGTAACTTCTCTTTTAAGAATTTTTTCAAACCAACATTCTGAAGGCCGATTGCATTAAGCATACCGCATGGTGTTTCGCATATCCTTGGAGGAGGATTCCCCTCCATAGGTTTTAATGATATCCCCTTAGCAACTACAGCGCCGAGCACATTCAGGTCAACAAATTCGGCATATTCCTCACCATAGCCAAAAGTACCTGAGGCTGTCATGACAGGATTCTTGAGTTTTAGATGCCCTATGTTAACAGTTAAATCCACGTTAAAATACCTTTTTAATGTTGTCATTCCTGCCCCGTATCGGAGTACGGGATAAACTCCAGCAGGAATCCAGACGCCGTTCCTGCGAAAGCAGGGAACTATAAAGGAAATAGGTTCCCGTTTTCACGGGAAACCCTGGATTCCGTGTCAAGCACGAAATGACGAACAAAATACAACTACGAAACTTGAATTTAAATCCGCTCAAGGACAATCCCATATTCTCATATGAAGAATTACTGTCCATTACCATACAATCTCATCCATCGGAAATACCGGACCTTCCTTACAGACCCTTTTATATCCGTTCATTGTTCTTACAGCACATCCCAGACATGCACCAAATCCGCATGCCATATTTTCTTCCAGTGAAACATATCCCTTGATGCCTTTATCAATAGCAATCTTTGATACTGCTTCAAGCATTGGCTTTGGGCCGCAGGCGTATAACGAGTGACGGGTGATCCCGAAAGCATTCGGGAACGAGCGACGAGTCAGAAAATCATTTAAAACATCAAATACTGTGCCTCTTTCGCCCAAAGAGCCATCATCAGTGCTTATAATCAGTTCGTCTGTTAACCCTTTCAATTCATCAAGTATGAGAATCTCGTCTTTATTCCTTGCACCATATAATACATATACTTTTTTTGAAAGTTTTTCAACAAGAGAGAAAATAGATGCAATACCCATCCCACCGGCAACGAGTAATGGTATATAACCCCTTTCGGGTTTTGGGTATCCAGTTCCGAGAGGCCCAATTATATTTATATTTTTCCCTTGCTTGAAATCTTTCATTAATAAAGTGCCTTTGCCTTTTATTGTGTAAAGGAACTGAATGCCTTCCTCAGTTTTTCTGAAATAGCTAAAGGGTCTTTTTAGCAAGGGGTCATATGAATTACCAACCTCTATCATGTAGAACTGTCCTGGCTCAGGGTTAATTACTTGTTCCGAAGGCTCTATAGAAAGAAGACTGGTTTTGTTGTTTAAGGGAAGGTTATTTATTATTTTTGCGCTGAAGTATCTACCCAAAGTTGATCTCTAATATTTCATACTCCATGGTTCTTGCAGGCGCCTTAATTATCGCTGTGTCACCAACCTCTTTACCGAGTAATGATCTGCCGACAGGTGAGTTTATGGATATCTTTCCATTCCTGACATCTGCCTCATCAGCACCTACAAGTGTAAAGACATATTCCTCATCTGCTTCTATGTCTAAAACTTTGACCTTTGCACCAAAGGCAACTTTCGACTGGTTTATTCTGGATGGGTCTATGACTTCAGCCAGAGCGAGTTTTGTCTTAAGTTCCTGTATCTTTCCCACGATAAAAGACTGTCTTTCTTTTGCGGCGTGATATTCTGCATTTTCAGAAAGGTCACCATGTGCCCTTGCCTCTGCAATGTCCTTTATATTTTTTGGCCTGTCAACCTTCAAAAGCCTTTCAAGCTCTTCCTGAAGCTTCTGATAGCCATTAGGCGTCATGGGCACTCTCTGCATCAGATTCCCGCCTCCTTAAAATAAATTAATGTAACACTTTTCTGGTAAATTTTTCTATATTAGATATTATTGCAAAAGAAGTGAATGGAAATCGGGAAAGACTTTTTCGCCTCGGCGAATCGGACGAGTCTGAAAATAAAGGAGAAAGCGATGCGTTTTTCAAAGATGCTTATACCAACCTTAAGGGAAATCCCTGCTGATGCAGAGGCAATAAGTCATATACTTATGTTAAGAGCTGGATATATAAGACAGCTTGCATCAGGTCTTTATATTTATTTGCCACTCAGCCTCAAAGTTATAGAAAAGATAAATAAAATCCTCAGGGAGGAAATGAATGCTATTGGCGCACAGGAGATTACCCTGCCTGTGCTACATCCAGCAGAGGTATGGCAAGAGACAGGGAGATGGTATGAGATAGGTGACGAGATGTTCAGGCTAAAAGATAGAAGTGACAGGGACATGTGTCTCGGGATGACGCATGAGGAGATAATGACATGGCTTGCGGTAAGAGAAGTTCGTTCTTATAGAGACCTGCCGCAGGTATGGTATCAGATTCAGACAAAGCTGAGGGATGAGGCAAGACCAAAAAGCGGTGTGCTCAGGACAAGGGAATTCTTGATGAAGGATAGCTATAGCTTTGATGCTGACGAAGACGGACTTGAAAGAAGCTATCAACTACATGCAAATGCTTACCATAAAATCTTTTCAAGATGTGGACTAAAGTTTTATATGGTCGAGTCAGATCCCGGCATGATGGGTGGCGCAACAGCTCATGAGTTTATGTCACCGAGCCCGGCAGGAGAAGATGAAGTAGTGCTTTGTAGTTCATGTGGATATGCTGCAAATATTGAACTCGCTCTTTCGATCCCTAAAAAAATAGAAATCATGGACTGGAATTTTGAAGAGGTTCATACCCCTGAAAAACGTATAGTTGAAGAAGTATCGAATTTTCTAAAACTCAGGCCGGAATATTTTATAAAGAGCATTCTTCTTATAAGCGATAACGGCCCTCTGCTTGCACTCGTAAGAGGAGATCAGGAATTGCACGAAAAAAAGCTTAACAGGATTATTGGCAACCACAGGCCGGCCCAAAGGGGAGAGGTAAAAGACATACTCGGTGTAGAGGCTGGGTTTATAGGCCCTATGAATCATGAACTCAGGATTATCGCTGATATATGCCTCAAAGAAGGTGTTTATGTGAGTGGTGCAAACAAGCAGCATTACCATGCAAAGGGGATAAGACCAGGAAAAGATTTTATTGCTGAATGGCATGATATTCATATTGCGAAAGAAGGTGATTTATGCCGGAAATGCAGTGCAATTTTAAAGATTGAGCGCGTTATTGAGATAGGAAATATATTCAAACTCGGCACAAAATACTCTCTACCATTGAAGGCATTCTACCTTGACGAAAAAGGACTGGAAAAACCGATTATCATGGGGAGCTATGGTATAGGTCCCGCCCGGATCGCTGCTGCTGCAATCGAGCAGAATAATGACAAAGACGGTATCATCTGGCCAAAAAGTATCGCGCCCTTTGATGTTGAAATCCTGCCATTGAATATGAAAGATGTAAAGACATTAGATATTGCTGAAAAACTTTATAAGGATTTAACAGAGAAAGGCATTGAGGTTTTGATGGATGATAGAGACGAAAGGGCAGGGGTAAAATTTAAAGACGCTGATTTAATAGGAATTCCGACTCAGATAATAATCGGCGAAAAGAACCTCAAAGAAGGTCTTGTGGAGATAAAGGACAGAAGGACAAAAAAGACGGTAAAGGTAAAAGTTGAGGAGGTTGTAAAGGTTTTGTGCTAAAATTGTGAATATGGCAGAAACATGGGGGCTGAAATGTTGCCTAACATGGGAGGCAGACATGCTGAAAAATCCCTGCAAAGCAACTATATTTCTTTTTGATACACATAAATGAACTGTTAACTATAAGTGCGAGATGCAAGAAGGCTGGCCGGTCCGCCTCTGGCGGACTTAAGGACTATAGGGTGTTACCGGCAGGCCTTTTTCAGCACATCTGCCTCCAGTATCGAAAATGTTTTTGAAACGTTTAGGTATAGAAAATAAGGGGGTAAACATGATCGTAATAACAATACTTGTAATCCTCGGGATTTTCATAATCATCTTATCTGTTGGCATAGCAATATATAACAAATTAATTCGTCTCAGAAACACTGTAAAATCATCATGGTCAGACATTGATGTACAGCTTAAAAAGAGATATGACCTTGTTCCAAATCTCGTCGAGACAGTTAGAGGCTATGCCTCACATGAAAGAGGAGTTTTTGAGAATGTGACAAAAGCACGGTCAATGGCTATGCAGGCATCAACTCCTGCTGAGAAGTCAAGGGCTGAGAATATGTTAAGAGATACACTGAAGAGTTTGTTTGCTGTTGCAGAGGCATATCCTGAGCTGAAGGCAAATGCTAATTTCATGCAACTTCAGTCTCAGTTGAAAGAAATGGAAGACAACATAGAATATGCAAGAAGGTATTATAATGCCGTTGTCCGTGATTTTAATATTCTTATAGAGTCTTTCCCATCAAATATAATCGCAACATCGTTTGGGTTTAAGCAGGAAGAATTCTTTGAGCTCGAGGCACCAGAGGTTGAAAGGAAGCCCGTTAAGGTGAGTTTTCCGTAAACACGATACAAGATACAGGATGCACGATATACGATAAGACCAAACTTTTACATAAAAGACAGGCAGATGTGCTGAAAAACTCCTGCAAAGCGAGTATATTTAAATATGATACACATGGCTGCAAATTTTACGTTGAATGTATTTTGCACATAGGCTGGCAGACCAAGCTGAAGGGCTTTAAGGTGTCGCTGGCAGGCCTTTTTCAGCACATCTGCCTGTCAAATAGAAAACAGCTAACGCGTTGACTTGAATATGTTTTATCGTAATAAAAAATTATCATGCATCTTGCATCATGCATCGTATATCGTCATATTCATATTAACCATCCTTACTTTTACAGCATACGCACAGGACTTCACAATCAATAAGTTCCATTCTGATATAACCATCAATGAGGATTCATCCTTAACAGTAAAAGAAAGCATTAATGTGGAATTTCATAAATTGAAACACGGGATTTATAGAGAGATACCCTTTAAATATACAGATGAACGTGGCAATAGAATAAAGACACCTTTAGAGGTCTTATCTGTAACTGATGAGTCAGGAAACGAGTGGAAATATAAAACAAAGAAAACAGGTAATGTGATAAATATAAGGATTGGTGACCCGAAGAAATATGTTGAAGGACATCAAAAGTATGTGATCACATATAAGGTCGTAAATGCGATACTTTTCTTTGATGACCATGATGAGCTTTACTGGAATGTCACGGGTAATTACTGGTGGGCGCCGATTAAAGAGGCATCAGCGAATATTACACTGACAGTAAAGAAAAAGAGTGAGAATTTGTGGGCAGCATGCTATACAGGCACACTCGGTTCAAAGGAGTCTCAATGCAGTTTCGAAACGGCTATCAACAACGGTGAATTTTTCACAAAGAAAAACCTTAATTCTCGTGAGGGTTTTACCATAGCATTTGGTTGGGACAAAGGACTTATCTCTCCACCATCTTCATGGGAAAGGTTCTTATGGACAATAGATATAAAGGAGAACTGGGTTTTTCTTCTACCGTTTTTCTCTCTGGTATTCATGATAAGTCTCTGGAATGCAAGAGGGAGAGACCCGAAAGTGAAAGAGGCTGTTACAGTCATGTATGAACCGCCTAAATATAATAATGTGCCTTTAACACCGGGTGAAGTCGGGACATTGGTTGATGAAAAACTCGATCCGAGGGATATAACTTCAACGATTGTCGGGCTTGCAGTAAAAGGCTATATTAAAATAGAAGAATCAAAGACAGAAGGTTTGATATTAGACTCCACTGATTATTACCTTGCAAAAGTTAAAGAGCATGATGAGAACCTCAGCCCTTTTGAGAAAATACTCATGACCAGCATCTTTACAACTGATCTTCCAGGCAGAATGATATCAGACATGAAAAACAGCTTTTACGCGAAGTTAGACTTGCTAAAAGATACACTTTATGGAGAACTTGTCATTAAAAAATATTTTCTCTCCAGTCCTGAAAAAGTAAGAAGATACTATATAACTGCCGGAATTATTGTTGCTTTAGTCGGTGGTTTTTCTATACATTTTTTTGTATCATCTGTTGGAAAAGGCATTATTGCAGGGTTATTGAGCAGTCTTCCGGTATTCGTATTCTCAAGGGTAATGCCGGCTAAAACAAAAACAGGTACTTCTGTATATATGGATATCCTGGGTTTTCAGGAATTTATGCACCGTGCGGAAAAAGACAAATTGGAACGGATAGGGGACAAAGACCTTTTCTCTAAATTCTTACCGTATGCCATTGCTCTTGATGTTGTGGACAGTTGGGCAAAGGCATTCGAAGGTATTTACCAGGAGCCACCTGAATGGTATGTATCACATGGAGGGTTCCGGACATTCAGCCCCTATAGTTTTTCACGTTCCTTAAATTCAGCAACTTCAAGCCTTTCTTCCGCAATGTTTTCTTCACCGAGGGGAAGTGGTGTTAGTGTGGGTGGAGGCGGCGGCTTCGGAGGTGGAGGTTCTTCAGGTGGAGGATTTGGCGGTGGTGGAGGAGGAAGCTGGTGATGAACAGAATATTATACATGCCTACAGTGATTATCGCCTCAAAATCAATATGATTTTCAAATATACTATGGGGAAAACATATTCAACTTTTTTTGAAGATTTTCTGCATTATCTCAGGAAACTTGCTTTTAAACTCAGGGTACGCCCTTCCGATAAAAACTTTCAGCCCCTTAATCTCGTTTTTTAAATCCTCAATTTCTTTAAGAGCAGTATTAACAGCCTCGAGCTTTTCTGTTAGTGTTACAAGTTCTCTTTCAAGGAGCTTAATTTTTTCTTCTAAAATTATTTCTTCTTTCAATTTTCCTCCTTAATCTATTCTTTTTATGTCAGGCACTTATTATACCAGAAAATGCCATCCCTGTAAGGTTTTTAGGGCATTAACTTTTACATAAAAATCAAAGACTTACAAATTCTAAGGTGAACAGAGGCAATAGACAATATATTAAATTTCGGGGTTTCTCTATATTTATAATCTTGAAAAGATTTTCTGGTATTATAAAGACGTGGTTTATTTGATTTTACGGGTGATGATAAATGCCCTTTCCATTGCAGCAGCCATAAAGCTTGTAGATGGCATAACGTTTACAGGTGAGTGGTGGAAGATGATTATCATTGGCGCGGTTTTTGGGATTGTGAATTCACTCATAAAACCAATTACGATGTTTTTTACATTCCCATTGATAATATTCACTCTGGGTCTCTTTACCCTTGTCGTTAATGCACTGATGTTGATAATAACTGCAGGACTCTCAGGGCCTTTACACCTTGGCTTAAAGATTGATGGTTTTTGGCCTGCATTCTGGGGAGCTTTGATAGTAAGCATAGTGAGCATGTTCCTTTCCTGGATTACAGGGGTTAAGAGAATTAGAGTAGAAAAGGGTAACAAAATCGTTTAAAAGCTTTGTAAACTTTAACTGCGGTGATGCATATAATTCCTTTTGCTTTATAACCTGATAAAATGAAAATTAAGGGGGCACTTTAATGGGATTTTTTGCAATTTTAGGTCTTATTGCATGGGCTATACTTATGGTTCTAATATTTAAAAAAGCCGGTTATTCCGGGTTTCAGACTATTTTTCTGTTCATACCTCTTGTTAATGTGATAGTTTTTGTATGGTTTGCATTAACCGAATGGCCGATTGAAAGGGAAATGAAAGAGATGAAAGCCCGATTAGTTTTTGCAAACAAGGACAAAAGCTCTCGTAATGACCAGTAAGTTGGATTGAGACAATCTAATTCCTGACTGATAAAATCAATAGTTTATTCTGTTCTACGACAGGCTGTCATCAACTATCACCTTGCTTTAAATACAAAAAATTGACTTATAATTTTCTTAAACGAGTATTATAATTACATCATGGAAAATATTTTGAAAATACTTCCCAACACTTTTATACCGCTTTTTGTTGCGATTAATGTTTTTCTGCTCCTTCCCATTTTTATCTCAATGACTGAGGAGCTGTCAAGGGCAAAGAAACGGGCGGTAGTCAGGGAGTCAATACTCACAGCCTTGATTGTGAGCCTTTTGTTTATAGCATTAGGTGAAGTAATTTTTAGAATATTGGGAATCACCGCGGATGATTTCAAGATAGGGGGAGGGCTTGTACTCCTTGTATTTGCAATTCTTGACCTCATAAAGAGCGGCGAGGAACGGAGAAAACCTGTTGGTAAGATGGGCGTGGTGCCTATCGGAGTGCCTTTAATTGTGGGGCCTGCGGTGCTTACTACAATCCTGGTGCTCGTAGATCATTACGGTATCATTCCTACAATTATTTCACTGATGATTAATCTGTTTATCGTCTGGATTTTGTTGATTAAGGCCGAGCGGATTATAAAAATATTTGGCAAAGGCGGCATAACTGGAATCTCAAAGGTTATGGCACTTCTCCTTGCATCAATTGCAATAATGATGATACGGCTGGGGGTCGAGAATATTATTAAACATAACATAAAAGGTTAATAGGAGAATATTAGCATGCTTATTGGAATAATATCTGACACTCACGACAACTTAATTCCTACAAAAAAGGCTGTTGAGCTTTTCAATAACAGAAAAGTTGAATATGTAATCCATGCAGGGGATTACACGTCACCTTTTACATTAAAACTTTTTAAGGAACTCAACTGCAAATATGTCGGTATATTCGGCAATAATGATGGAGACAAGCTCCTGCTTTTAGAGAGATCTGAGGGCAATATTCATAACCAGCCGTATATATTCTCGCTGAATAATAAAAAGATCATCGTGTTGCATGAACATCATGTTGTTGATGCACTCGCTGACAGCGGTCACTTTGACCTTGTTATCTACGGACATACTCATAAGCCTGATATAAGGAAGGTTAAGAATACCCTGATTATTAATCCCGGGGAAGCTGGCACCTGGCTTTACGGGAAATCAACTGTTGCACTGGTAGATTTGAATAATATGAAGGCGGAGATTATCGAGCTTTAGCTTAAATATACAGGGGGAAACAATCTTTTCGCTCATTCTCGCCCCGACATCTGTCGGGACTCCGAGGTTTTTACCTCTTTATCATTAAAATATACTTTAAGGACTATCGGTAAAAAAATCCGCTCAAAGACAGTTTCCCCCTGTATATTTAAGCAGTTATTCCATCTATCCTTGTTAGCCCGGATTCTACGGCCATCCTTATTGCCTCACTGTATTCTCTCCCGGTAATCCTTCTGTCAAGAGGCGGGTTATCAAATGCCTTAAAACATGGATGGTACTGGTCCATAATATTTATGTATGTATTTTTTGATATATCCTCAGCAATGAATTTAACAACACCTGCGGTACCTGCAATTCCTTCGGGCAGCACAAGATGCCTCACAAGAAGTCCTCTCAGGGCAATCCCCCTGTTATCTATTAAGAGGTCTCCGACCTGTTTGTGCATCTCTTTTATTGCTGCCTTTGCAGCCTCTGGATAATCTTCTGCCTTTGAGTACCTTAACGCCATCTCAGGGTCTGAGTATTTAAAATCAGGCATGTAAATATCAACAATACCGTCCAGAAGCTTTATTGTATGAAGTGATTCATATCCGCCGCAGTTATAGACAACAGGAATATTAAGTCCTTTCTCGGAAGCAATTCGGAGAGACCTGAGTATCATCGGCGTCTGATGTGTTGGGGTAACAAGGTTTATGTTATGACACCCTTCATGCTGCAACGAAAGCATAATATCTGCAAGTTTTTCAAAGGATATTTCAGAACCCTCTCCAAGATGGCTTATTGAATAGTTTTGGCAGAAAATACAGCCAAGGTTACAGTTTCCAAAGAAGATAGCGCCGGAGCCTAATTTTCCTACAAGTGGTCTTTCTTCACCAAAATGAGGACCCCAGCTGGATATAAATGGTTTATCTCCGGTTCTACAAAACCCCCTTTGACCGGAGGTCCTGTCAACCTCACATTTCCTGGGACATAAGGTACATTGTTTCAGAATTTCTTCTGCCTCCCTGATCTTGTCAGGGAATACGCCGGGTGGCAGCAGGAGATAAGATGGTGTAAATTTGTCTTGTAAGTGTTTCAATAATTTTCTTTATGTTCGATTAATAAATATATTTTAAAAAAAAGTGTTAACAAAAATATACTGTCGATGACAGATGACTGTGCGGGCTTGTGATTGACTTAACAAGAAATTAATCATTATAATTCTTAGATTATTTATTATGGGGTGGCAATGGAAGAAATCAACGAACTGATAGAGCAGCGAATCAAAAAACTTGCAGAATTACGGCAGTCAGGGATCGAACCATTCGGTAGCTCATTTTATGCAGAAGACCATGCGTCAGAAATTCTGAATAAATTTGACTCCGTAGAAAAAGAGGCACTTGAAGCTAATCCTGTTTCCTGTTCTCTAGCAGGAAGGATTATTTCCATGAGGGACTTTGGAAAGGCTGCGTTCGCTCATATACAGGATACAACAGGGAAGATACAGGTCTATTTTAAAAAAGATGTGCTTGGCGAAAAACAGATTATTGTTAAAAAACTTGATATAGGAGACATAATCGGCTTAAAAGGCAAACTGTTCAGGACTAAAACTAATGAACTTACTGTTGAGGTTAATGATATTGTTTTTCTTACAAAGTCCCTGAAGCCTCTTCCCGAAAAGTGGCATGGTTTAAAGGATATCGAAACAAGATACAGACAAAGATATGTGGATTTGATAGTTAACCCTGAAGTGCGGCAGACATTCGTTAAAAGGAGTATTGTCATCAAAGCTGTCAGAGACTTCCTTGAATCAAAAGGTTTTATTGAGGTTGAGACACCGATGATGCACCCAATCCCTGGAGGTGCAACAGCAAGGCCATTTAAAACACACCATAACGCCCTTGGTATAGACTTATATCTCAGGATTGCTCCGGAGCTTTATTTAAAAAGACTTCTTGTCGGAGGTTATGAGCGGGTATATGAACTGAACAGGAATTTCAGGAATGAGGGTATATCTACAAAACACAACCCGGAATTTTCAATGCTCGAATTCTATATCGCATACAGAGACTATCACTTCCTCATGTCTTTTACTGAGGAATTAATTACCCATGTTTCAAAAAAGACTCTCGGGACGTTAAAAATACCATACGGGGATACAATCATAGACCTCACCCCTCCATGGCCGAGAATATCAATGCTCGAGGCATTAATGCAGAAAGGGGTGCCGCAAGAGATATTTGATGATAGCGAAAAGGCAAGGGCATGGGCAAAAGCAAATAAGATAGAAATTGAAGAGGGTGCATCGCCCGGGAAAATCCTTGATGAGATATTTAAGGAAAGAGTAGAGCCTGAACTAATCCAGCCGACATTTATAATTGACCACCCTGTTGAACTTTCGCCATTGGCTAAGAAAAAACCTGACAACCCTGCGCTTGCCGAGAGGTTTGAATTATTCATTACGTCAAGGGAAATTGCTAATGCGTTTTCCGAACTAATTGACCCGATAGAGCAGAGACAGAGGTTACTCACACAGGTAGAGGCTAAGGCGCAGGGCGATGAGGAAGCACACTGGATGGATGAGGATTTTGTCAGGGCTCTTGAATATGGTATGCCTCCTGCAGCAGGGGAAGGCATCGGAATAGACAGGCTTGTGATGTTGCTGACTAATTCGCAGTCTATAAGGGATGTGATTCTATTCCCGCAATTGAAGCCGGAACAGTAATGAACCTTCCCTATCAGGTATTCATAGCCCTCAGATACCTTAAGACCAAAAAAAAGCATAGAGGTATCTCGGTCAACACCTTGATATCTATCGGGGGTGTTGCAGTTGGCGTAATGGCGCTCCTCGTTGTCCTGTCTGTGATGAGCGGATTCCATGAGGACCTTCAGAAGAAGATACTCGGAGTAAATGCCCATGTGGTTATACTTGATTACAAAGGCACAATACCTAAATATAAGAATGTGGTTGAAAGATTAAAGGGTGAGAAAGATGTCATATCATCTGCACCATTTGTTATGGGTCAGGTGATGATATCATACGGTAAAAAGGCTCATGGGGTATTTCTGAGGGGCATAAAACCTGAAATGGAGATAAAGACAACAGAGATTTTAAAGTATATCAAGGAAGGCAATCTCGAAGACCTTGCACCAAAAGATGGAATCCCCGGAATTATAATTGGGAAGGAGCTTGCAAGCAGCATCGGTGCTTTTAAGGGAGATATAATTAATGTTTTATCGCCTGTTGGAGAAATAGGCCCGCTCGGAATGCTCCCAAAGATCAAGAAATTCAGGGTCGCAGCAATATTTGAGGTCGGGATGTTTGAATATGATCTAAACCTTGTTCTGACAGACATCGGGCCTGCTCAGGAATTCTTCGGTATGAAAGAAGATATAACAGGCATCGAACTCAGACTTAGTGATATATATAAGGCACCTGTTGTCAGAGAGCGGTTACAGGAAAAATTAGGATTTCCTCTATATGTGAGGGATTGGATGCAGATGAACAGGAATCTCTTTTCAGCCCTGAAATTAGAGAAGTTTGCTATGTTTATAATACTGATCCTAATAATCCTCGTTGCATCATTCAATATTGTAAGCACCCTGATCATGAACGTGATAGAGAAGAAAAGGGAGATAGCTATTCTAAAGGCGATGGGGGCAACGAATAAAGGTATTATGACCATCTTCATGCTACAGGGTTTATTCATCGGGCTTTTAGGTACAATCATAGGAGTGGCTGGAGGATATCTGTTAACTTATGTTTTAAATACATATCAGATTATTAAACTTCCGGCTGATGTTTACTACTTGAGCCATCTGCCTGTTAAGACAAAGGGTTTTGACTTCATGGTTGTCTCTCTGTCTGCAATTATCATAAGTTTTCTTGCAACTATTTACCCTGCATGGCAGGCAGCAAAACTCAACCCTGTGGAACCGTTAAGGTATGAGTAAGGGAGTATATGGCAGAAGGTTTTAGTTGAGAAATTTAATTGAAACACAAAACCTGAAAAAGTTCTTTACCACTGAGGCGGGTGAGCTTCAGGTACTAAAGGGCATTAACCTTTCAATTATGGAAGGGGAAATGGTCGGGATAGTCGGTGCATCAGGGGTAGGAAAAAGTACCCTGCTGCATATCATTGGAGGCCTGGACAAGCCAACTTCCGGTAATGTCTTTTATAACAACACGGATATATTCTCACTCGATAGAAATTCTATCGCCTCATTCAGAAATAAAACAATAGGTTTTGTCTTTCAGTTCCACCACCTTCTCCCTGAATTTACAGCAATTGAGAATGTAATGATGCCGGGACTAATTAATATTAGTTCAATCCCGAATGCTTTCGGGAAAGGTTCCAAGAGATCAACTTATAAAGAGATTGTAGAAAAGGCAGAAAGACTTCTCGAAGAGATGGGATTATCCGAAAGAAAAAGACACAGGCCAGGAGAGCTCTCAGGTGGAGAACAGCAGCGTGTCGCAGTTGCAAGGGCACTTATCCTCGAGCCTAAAATAGTGCTTGCAGATGAACCTACAGGCAACCTCGATACAACAACAGGGGAAGAACTTTTTAATATCTTTATTAATCTTAATAAAGAAAAAAGAATTACATTTGTCATTGTCACACACAACGAATCCCTGTCAAAACGCTGCCACAGGGTTTTAAAAATGGTGGATGGGAAAATAGTTTAAAATGATAATTTATAACCCGTTCATTTTTGTAAAAAGAAATATATCATTTGACAGAAGTTACATTTCGTTTTTATAATTTGTAAATTATCCTATAAGAGGGAGGTGAACAGATGACTGCCAAGTTCATAACTGGACTTTTTAAGACAGGCTTTGGCTGAAGTAGCAGCATAAGACCTGGTCGAGGTTTTCCAGGTGTTGAATTGTGCGGTCATCAGGCTCACACTTCCGTCTCTTTCTCTCCAGTCTACTAAGACACCAAAACTTACCGCACACAACTCCAGTCAGGAAAACATCTAATTTATAGAATCGAGGGGTAACGGGGCTGGGCCCCGCCTGGTCTGCAAAACCAGTGAAATGGTCTGTACAAGGAGCCATGGTGGGTTCGATTCCCACTACCCCTCTCCAAAAATTTAACATATTTTAAAAGGAGATGCCATGAAACAAAAAGATTATACAGAGATGTGGAAAGCAATCGGGCTTAATCTCGAAGCCCATTCAGGTCTATTAAGTGTTCTTACAGATGCCTATAAGAAAATCTATCTTTCCCAGAAAAATAGACCTAAGGGCATGGAATATTTCGATTTCGTCATCTCAGAGATTCATGGTTTGAGAATTGAAGAAATATTCAATGCGAAGAAAGAGAAAAGGAAAGTAGTGGGTACATTTTGTGTTTATGTGCCTGAAGAGATCATACTTTCTGTTGATGGAGTATGTATAGGGCTATGTGCAGGAGCTGAAGTCGGAACGCCTGAGGCAGAAAGGTTTATACCGAGGAACACCTGTGCCCTTATAAAGGCATTTATGGGCTTTAAGCTTTCAGGATTATGCCCTTATGTGGAGTTAACAGATTTGATAGTTGGCGAGACGACATGCGATGGTAAGAAAAAAGCATACGAAGTGCTGGGAGATGTAACGGACGTGTACATGATGCACACCCCGCAGATGAAAGACGAAGCGAGTCACAGACTTTGGCAAGATGAAGTAAAAAGATTTAAAGAAAAAATGGAAAATCTGACGGGGAACAGTATAGGCGCGGAGGAGCTTGCAAGCGGAATTGCGATGGTTAATGCGAAACGCGCGGCGCTAAAAC
>JBGQLV010000056.1:0-18721 GCA_041500225.1 Thermodesulfovibrionia bacterium
TAAACTAACAGATTTATAAAAAGCGTCATTCCCGTGAATCCGTCTTACGTATTGACGGAGGGAATCCAGTAAATTCAATAGGTTCTGGATTCCGGATCAAGTCCGGAATGACAAACAACCGACTTTATGGACAGACACTAATTAAGTTGATTTCACCCCACTTTTTAAAGGGGGGCAAGGGGGGATTACTAAAATAACGAAGACCGTATGAAGCACTTTAAATGGCAGATTATCTTTGGAATATCTTTAATCGCATTGTCTGCGATTCTCTATAGTTCACAGATTTTTATATTTAAAAGACCGCATGATACTTTTTTTTACATCTTGCAGGACCTTGCATTTGTCCCTATTTCGGTCTTAATCGTTACATTGATTTTAGACCAGTTGTTGAGAATGCGGGAGAAGCGTGCAATGCTCAAAAAAATGAATATGGTTATTGGAGCCTTTTTTAGTGAAGTTGGAACAGGGCTCCTGAAATCTTTCCTTGATTTTGATGTACATTATGACGAAACCAGAGAAAATCTTATTATAACTAACGAGTGGTCTGAGCGAGAATTTTCCGCTGTTAAAAAAAGTCTGAAGGTTTATGATTATAAAATCGAAAGCCAGAAGGGTGATTTAGAGGATTTAAAAGGTTTCCTCATAGATAAAAGGGAATTTTTACTTGGTCTTCTGGAAAACCCCAATTTGCTGGAACATGAATCCTTTACAGATCTTCTATGGGCTGTGTTTCATTTGACCGAGGAATTAGCCTGCAGGGCAGATGTAAAACAGTTACCTGTTACTGACTATGCACATCTATCCGGTGATATAAAAAGGGCGTATGTTTTGCTGATCTCCGAATGGTTAGCTTATATGAAACATCTGAAAGATGTTTATCCTTATCTCTTTTCTCTTGCTGCGAGAACAAATCCTTTTGATCTGAATGCGTCGGTAGAAGTAAAATGAAGTAAGACGGCGAGGCTCATTCCTGTTTGTGTATACTTAAAGATAAAGTAAAACTTCTTGGGGTATCCCTTTCAGAACCGATGTGATTTCAACGTTATGGAAGCTGTGAGGGATTAAAGGTTTAGATTTGAAATAAACAAGGATTTATGAATAAAAGAAGAATTCAAAATAATAAACTCCTGTTGTTCATTTCTTTAGCTGTTTTTTTATTTACAGTAGTAGATATAACAATAATTCATGCAAATAACAATGTTACGTTATATTTTTTCTGGGGTAAGGGTTGTCCTCACTGTGCTCAGGAAGAAATATTTTTAGATCAGTTAAAAAAGAAGTATCCGCAATTGGAGGTTAAATCTTATGAAGTCTGGTACAACAAGGAGAATGCCAAACTTTTTTCACAGATGGCTGAAGCTTATGGAACAAGGCCGGAAGGCGTTCCAACAACATTTATCGGAGAGTTTAAACCTGTAGTAGGATATCGTAATTATGAAATTACAGGGAAAGTAATTGAAGATAGAGTAAAATTTTGCATTAAGCAGGGATGTACAGATCCAGTTGAAAAAATAGGCAAAACCTCCGTACAAAAAAAGATACCCGCGCAAGAAGATAAAATAATTACTCTCCCGGTTTTTGGAAAAGTAGATACCTCAAAAATGACGCTTCCGGTTTTAACAATAATCCTTGCAGGCTTAGACAGCTTCAATCCATGTGCATTTTTTGTTCTTTTTACACTTCTTGGCATTCTATTATATGCAAGTTCAAGAAAAAGGATGTTTCTGATAGGAGGGACATTTGTCTTTTTTTCGGGATTTGTTTATTTCCTGTTCATGTCTGCATGGCTGAATATTTTCCTGCTTATAGGTGAATTTAAAATAATAACTATAATCGCCGGCATAACAGCTTTGATAATTGCCGGAATCAACATTAAAGATTTTTTCTTTTTTAAAAAGGGGGTTTCTTTAGTTATTCCAGAAAAGGCAAAACCAAAACTATTTGAGCGTATGAGAAATTTGCTGAAAGCGACTTCAATCCAATCAATGATGGTGGGAACGATTGTGCTTGCAATAGCAGCAAATAGTTATGAATTGCTCTGCACCATAGGTTTTCCAATGATATTTACAAAAGTTTTAACATCACACAGTCTTCCAAAATCTACATATTACCTTTATCTTGTTTTCTATAACGTGATTTATGTAATACCCTTATTATTTATAGTTCTGATGTTTTCGATAACACTCGGAGCTAAAAAACTGACAGAATGGCAGGGACAGGTCTTAAAGCTTATATCAGGATTAATGATGCTTGGGTTAGGGCTGGTAATATTGATAAGCCCTGCGCTTCTCAGCAATATCTTTGTGGCTGTCGGGTTATTGGCAATAACATTGGCGTCCGCAGGGATAATAATTTTTATAACGAAAAAGGTTATATACAAGACGAAAAAGAAATAATTAAAAGCAGTTTCAAATTCTCAAAAAATCAAGAAATCGCTTTCATAATCACAAAACTTATTATAAATGCTAAAGAGGGTGCTAAAATCCAATTTGCCATTATTTTTTTGATCAGATCAAGCTTTACCGTTTTCATCCCTTTTGACATCCCCACACCACTAATTCCTCCAATTATACAATATGTTGTTGAAATAGGCATTCCGAGAAAGGTGAAAAACATTACGCACATGCCTGCCCCGAACTGGGCTGCAAACCCCGAATATGGATCCAGGGTGGTTATTCCCTTGCCTATTGTCTCTATGACACGGTGGCTCAGAATAACCGCCCCGAGAAAAACGAAAAGAGATCCTATGAGAGATGCCCGCATTTGTTCTATCAATCCTGAATGAATCACCGGGCCTAAAATCGTTGCAAGTTCATTCGCACCGGTATTATAGGCGATTAAGATTCCGCTGAGGAGCAACAGAGACCTTAAAATTCTTTCGATGCGGAACAACGACAGTTTTGAAATGGTCTTTTCCATTGCTTTGTACAGGAACAGGGCGGAGAAAAAAGCAACCAGAGGAGAGATGATCCACGAAACTATGATCTCCAGGATCGCTGTAAAATTCACTGCTGCTCCGGAGGCAACCCCGGACCCGACCAAACTCCCGATTATTACCTGATGCGTTGAAATAGGCAATTTCTTCCAGTTGGATATAATGATCAAAAGGGCAGCCACCGAAAGAGATATGCCTATTATGGAAAGATTTACCTCAACGAGGTCCTTTCCAACGGTCTTCATCACCTTTTGCCCCTGCACCAGTATCCCGATAAGGACAAAGCAACCGAATAGAAGCAGCGCCCTTCGTAATTTTATTACTCCGCATCCTATGCATATTCCAAGGGCGTTCGAGGTATCATTTGAACCTATGCCGAAGGCTATAAGAAGACAGGCTGCAACAGGGATGAGTTCCGTCATTGAGCAGAATAATCATTTGGAGACATCATGATATCATCTCATGCTTAAGTTTATTATATGAAGATAGTCGCTGGCATCTTCAATAACATCACTTATATGGGTAAGATACGATATAAAATCTGAGAGTGTCTTTCCCTCCCAGAAATCTTTTACCTCTTTGTTTCTCAGTTTACTGATCAGATCGAATTTCATGTCATCAACCTTTTTCTCATAGATCCTGATAGCCAGTGTTTTTTCGCGTAAATCTCCCTTATTGAATAAGGTGTCAAAAGCAAGAATGAGCATATCGCACATCTGCTGGTTGATGTCAGAAATTTTAATACAGTCTTCCGTTATATCTTCGTCCAGTTTCGGTCCCAGGTGTTCGAACTCAAAGGAAGCATCTTTCAGCACGTCAAATGCCTCATCTACTATCTCAACAAACCGGCAGATATTCGTACGGAGAAAAGGTAAAAAAGCGCCTTCATAGATCATTGAGATTATCTCTCTCCGCACACTGTCACCTTCTCTCTCGAGATCAGCAACACAATACATCTGATCCTTATCCCATCCCTGCAAGCCCTTTTTAAAGCATTCTGATGCAGAATAGAGGATTTGTATATGCTTCTTTATATTGTCTATAACCTTCTGCTCTGTGTTGCCCCCGAAGACCTTTTTAAGCACCGTGCCCCTCTCTTGCCTTTTTTATTAATTCAGCAGACATAACATCTAATAATGAGACAATCCCGATAATTTCTTTTCCGTCACATACAAAAACCCTGGTAATATTGAACTTAGTCATCAAACTGACGGCATGCTCTATATCCATACCCTTATCAATGCAGACCAACGGACTTGATGTAATTTCTCCAACTTTTGTCTTATTCAAATCGAGGTTCTTTCCGAGTGCTTTATACACAATGTCCCTTACTGTGATAACCCCGCTCACATCTTTTTCATCTTTGGGTTTTACCAATAAAGACCTAATCCTTTTATCAATCATCCTTTCTATAGCATCAAAGACAGGAGCATCTGCTTCTATGGTTTCTAATTTTTTCGTCATTATCTCATCTACTTTCATAGTTCACCTCCATAACAGATTTTCTTTTAAATTACCAAATTTGAAATAAAAATGCATTTAAAACCTTCATAGCCTTGCCATACAAAACGAGTATACAAATTTAAATTTGTATATTATTCTCAATGCCATCGTTCTCTCCTTGCAACGCCGGTCTTAAAAGCTGCCTCAGAAACAGCAGAGGCAACCGCTGAGACAACTTTTCTATCAAATATACTCGGTACTATATAATCCTCACTCAGTTCTTTCTCATCAACCATTGAGGCTATTGCCTTAGCAGCAGCGAGCTTAATCTCTTCATTAACAGTTCTGGCCCTTGAATCAAGGAGACCCCTGAATAGTCCCGGGAAACAGAGCATGTTATTAATCTGGTTTGGATAATCAGACCTGCCTGTCGCAAGGATCCTGACATATGGATATGCATCCTCAGGGGCAATCTCCGGCTCCGGGTTAGCAAGGGCAAAGACAATTGGGTCAGTGGTCATCCTTTTAATATCATCAACCGTTATAAGATTAGGCGCAGAAACTCCAATAAAAACATCTGCACCATCCATTGCAGCCGATATGCTTCCTTTAATCATTTTCGGGTTTGTATTTTCTGAAAGCCATGTCTTGATAGGATTCATATGTTTTTTTCTGCCTCTGTAAATTGGGCCTTCCCTATCACAGATAATTATATTTGTTATACCTGCTTCCTTAAGAATCTTACAACAGGCTGTTCCTGCAGCGCCAGCACCTGAGATAGCTATTTTCAGCTTTTTTAGTTGTTTACCCACAATTTTAACTGCATTGAAAAGGGCAGCGAGGGTTACAACTGCTGTGCCGTGCTGGTCGTCATGAAAGACAGGGATATCAAGTTCTTGTTTGAGCCTCTCCTCTATTTCAAAACATCTCGGAGAGGAGATGTCCTCGAGATTTATACCCCCAAAGACAGGCGAAATATATTTTATGGTCTTGATTATTTCTTCGGTGTCCTCTGTTGAAAGACATATTGGAAAGGCATCAATATTTGCAAACTCCTTAAAGAGCATTGCCTTTCCTTCCATAACCGGCATTGCTGCCTCGGGCCCGATGTCTCCGAGTCCCAGTACCGCGCTTCCATCTGTTATTATCGCTACTGAATTTCTCTTTATCGTAAACCTGTAAGCCTTCTCTTTATCGTGATGTATTGCCATGCATACACGGGCGACTCCAGGTGTATAAACCCTTGAAAGGTCGTTCCGGTTTTTTACAGGTACTTTATTATGTATCTCTATCTTCCCGCCGTGATGAAGTAAAAATGTCCTGTCTGATACATGGATAATCCTGACCCCGTTAATCTTCTTAACAGCATCGACGATATCTTTTTCATGTGCCTCGTCCCGTGCATTAACAGTGATATCTCTCACAATCGCGCCCTTCCCGACCCTGACAATATCCACAGCACCAATGTCTCCACCTGTTTCACCAATAGCTGTTGCAATCTTTCCGAACATACCAACCTGATTTACTATTTCGAGTCTGAGTGTTATGCTGTAGCTCGGGCTTGGTGTTGTCCTCATAGGGTAATTATACAGTTAAAAAGCTAAGAGTTAAAAGTTTATAATAAGGGCATGAGCAGAAAGACAGTAAAACTCATCTCTGTAATATTCTTTATGTTAACCGCAATTTTCTATTTACTGCACGAAAAACATTCATTTCCAGTACAGCAAAAAACTTCCGCATTTGTCCCTGTCGTAGCAGTCCATGACGGTGATACTGTCAGTGTAATCATCAATAATACTAAAGAAAAGATAAGACTCATAGGCATAGATGCACCTGAAATAGCACAGAAACCATGGGGGGAGAAAGCAAAGAAATACCTTGAGGCACTTTTGAGCTCTTCAGAATGGAACGTAAAACTGGAATTTGATGTTGATAAACGGGATAAATATGGCCGCCTGCTTGCGTATATATGGACAACTGATGGAAAGCTTATCAACCTTTTGATGGTAAAGAGCGGATATGCAATGCTTTTTACTTTTCCGCCAAATGTAAAATATGTCACTGAGTTAAAGGTTGCACAGAGAGAGGCAAGAGACAGGGGACTTGGGATATGGGCTGATCCGTCAGTTGACGGAGGGCTCAAAGAAAGGCCGGGGGATTACAGAAGAAAACACCCGAGGATATAATAGTCCACCCCCTATATCCCCCGTTGCTAAGAGGGGTTATTTCCCATCGCATTCAGGCATTTCAATTTCAAAAACTCTTTTGTGTTCCCTGAGGATTTGACATACCTCATCAACCTCATCTACAAGTGAAATTAATCCTAAATCCTCAGGTGCTATAGTATGATTCAGGATAAGGGTTGACTTGAACCAGTCTATTAGACCTTTCCAATAGTCTTTACCAAAAAGTATTATCGGAAATATACCAATCTTTTTTGTCTGTGAGAGTGTGAGCGCCTCGAACAATTCATCCATGGTACCAAAGCCTCCGGGAAATATGATAAATGCTATAGCATATTTGACAAACATGAGTTTTCTTACAAAAAAATATCTAAAGGAAAGAGATATATCTTGATACTTATTGGCACGCTGCTCTTCAGATATCTCGATATTAAGACCAATAGATTTGCTTTTCCCTTGATGAGCTCCTTTATTTACCCCCTCCATGATACCTGGTCCGCCACCGGTAATAACGGTAAATCCTCCATCAGAGAGTTTCTTGCCAAGCTCAACAGCCTTTTCGTAGTAATAGGAACCTGGTTTCATCCGTGAACTGCCAAAGACGGTAACAGCAGGTCCAATCTCGTTGAGGGTTTCAAAGCCCTCCACGAGTTCTGACTGGATTCTGAAAACCCTCCATGTTTCTGAATGCTTTAAATCCTCCATTT
The DNA here is from genome assembly GCA_041500225.1 of Thermodesulfovibrionia bacterium. Classification (GTDB taxonomy): domain Bacteria; phylum Nitrospirota; class Thermodesulfovibrionia; order Thermodesulfovibrionales; family SM23-35; genus 0-14-3-00-41-53. The sequence goes on from JBGQLV010000056.1 coordinate 7,269, forward strand.
ATTGAATTCTCCTTTTTATTTATAATTTTAAAAGAAACATTAACAAAAAATCATCATCATAATATTCTGCATGACGAAGCTAACGCTTTTTGGATTGTCGGCAGTCTCTTGGTTATATTACAGATGTTGTAAGGGTTATCACAGGGGGGACGCAATTCGTTGGTGGCCGATAAAAGCAGGATTCTGTTATAATAAACAAAGTCTATGAAGGGTCAGATGATTAGAATATTTAGAACGACTCTTATTCTGCTGTTTTTTTGTCTCTCGATATTTTCTGTTGTTCATTCCCAAACCGATCAATTAGAAAGGCTTATTCAGAATTTAAATAGCGAGTACCGGGATCTCCGGATGAGCGCGATATGGACGCTCGGAAGGGTAAAGGATCCCCGCGCTGTGGAGGCCTTGATTAATGCGCTGAGGCATAAAGATCCACTTATGCGTGAAAAGGCGGCAGAGGCACTGGGAGAGACCAAGGATATGAAAGCAGTTGAACCCCTCATAGCTATGCTTAAAGACGAGGAAGAGACTATCCCTGGAATTGCCGCAGAGGCACTGGAAAAGATAACTGGAAAAAATCTTGGCCAGAACCATGATAAATGGCAAAAATGGTGGGAGCAAAATAAAGGGACTATTCGCAAAGGCAGATAGCACAATACAGTGTGCTGACGATTATTTCTTAATAATCTATTGAGATAACAGGTTCTTCCTGCTCTTCAAGAATGTCTCCGGTCAGTAGGTCTGTTATATATGACCTAAGCATTGCAGAGTCGTTATTGGTTAGATCTTTGAATTCTATTGCCATACCAGGTGCGATTTTGAACAGATCTCCGTGGAGGCCTTTTACATAGATTACAGTACCTTTCAGGCTAACAGTTTTTTTATCCTTTAAAGGTAAGGCAATTTCAACTTCTGTCCCTATACTTAAAGGCTTTATATTTCTGATATACATCCCGCCCTCAGAGAGGCTTACAGCATAATGTTCTTTTGCTACACCATTATGGGTTACAGTAATCTTTTTTTCAAAAGAGGTTCTTAAAAACTGTCGTTTTTTACCTCCTGCATAGAAAATACACTCATTTAAAGCGTTATTCAGTTCAGTTATCTTTACAGGTTTTGTCAGATAAGCGGAGCATCCCAACCTTTCACACTCTTCATATGACTTCCTGTCCGAAGCAATAGTAACCATAATTACAGGCATATTTGATGTATGGTCATCGCCTTTGATATGCCTCAGGACTGTAATACCGTCCATCTGTGGCATCGCAATATCAAGCAATGTAACATCTGGCATCAATATCCTTAAGAGTTTTAACGCTTCTATCCCATTACTTGCAGGTATAACTTTATCAAAACCCATCCTGCGTAAAATGATAGAGATGTACATTAAAAATGTTTCACTGTCATCCACTATAAGAATCCTTTTTGGCCTGTCACTCATCGCTGCATTTTGTCCTTTCAGGCATTCAGCCCCATTGGTTCTATTTATAATGGCCTTTTTAAAGGCTTTGTCACATAAAACAAGATATCAAAATATACTATCAAAAATCTATATAAAAGTGAATCATTGCAGAATCTGAAAAGCAAAATCTGATATAATAAGCTTAATTAATGGAAAATACCCTATCTGTAATCCCTCTCGGCGGGGTTGAGGAGATCGGCCTCAACATGACAGTCTTCGAATACAATGCTGATATTGTTGTTGTTGATGCCGGCCTTATGTTCCCGGAGGAAGATATGCTCGGAGTGGATTTTGTCATTCCTGATTTTTCCTATTTGCTTGATAACAGGGAAAAGATAAGGGGAGTAATTCTTACACACGGCCATGAAGACCATACCGGCGCTCTTCCTTTTCTGCTCAAAGAAATAAAGGTCCCTGTATATGGGACTCCTCTGACTCTCGGACTGGTGAAAGAAAAGCTCCGCGAACATAACCTCGAAAATGTTGAACTTATTTCTGTAAAGCCGCGGGAAGTCATAAACCTTGGTGTCTTCTCAGTAGAATTCATAAGGGTAACTCACAGCATAGTCGATGGAGTTGGCCTCGGTATAACAACCCCTGTAGGACTTGTTGTACATACAGGAGATTTTAAGCTTGATCCAACGCCTGTTGACGGGCAGCTCATGGATTTTCACAAATTTTCAGAATACGGAGAAAGAGGCACACTTCTTCTTTTATCTGACAGCACAAACGCTGAGAAAGGCGGGTTCACATTCTCCGAGAAAGAGGTAAGACGTGTGTTTGAGGATATATTCTCAAATACACAAGGAAGAATTATCATCGCGACATTTGCATCAAATATCCATAGAATTCAACAGGCAATAGATGTAGCTGTTAAGTACGGGAGAAGGATTATCTTGTGTGGGAAGAGCATTGTCTCGAACGCACAGATAGCGCTTGATCTCGGTTATCTCAGGATACCTCAAAATATGTGGCTCAGGCTGGAAGATCTTAATAATCTTAAAGACCATGAGGTTGTAATTATAACAACAGGAAGTCAGGGTGAGCCGATGAGTGTGCTTTCGAGGATTGCAATAGATGAACACAAGCATATCAAGATTAAGGACGGAGATACCGTCATACTCTCAGCAAAGATGATTCCGGGCAATGAACGTTCCATAGGAAAGATCATAAATCACCTCTTCAGGCGGGGCGCAAATGTTATCTACGAGAAGGTATCAGAGGTACACGTCTCCGGCCACGCTTCAAAGGAAGAACTCAAGCTCATGCTTAATATGGTGAGGCCAAAATACTTTATGCCTGTACATGGCGAATACAGACATCTTGTTTATCATTCGATGCTCGCTAAGAAACTCGATATACCTAAAGAAAATATATTTATATTTAGAGATGGGGATATACTTGAAATATCCGCTGAAGGAGCGAGAAAAAATGGCAGGGTGAATTCAGGCCGCATATTTATAGACGGCAAAGGCATAGGGGATGTGGAAGAAATGGTCCTTCGTGATCGTTTGCGGCTTGCTCACGGCGGAATCGTCCTGATACTTTTAGGGATAGAAAAACTTACAGGGAATATCATCTCAGGTCCTGAGATAATATCGAGGGGATTTGTATTTGAGGATGCATCTCAGGAAGTGATTAATAGTGTAAAGGAGCTCCTATCAAATACAATAAAAGGACTTGATAAAGAGCTCATATCGGATTCCTCACTGCTTAAGGCAAAGCTCAGAAGTGTCTTGAAGAAATACCTCAGGGATACAATGGATAGAAGGCCGATGATCATGCCTATAATATTTGAGGTTTAGGACTTAATGTTAGAGGCTATAATACTCGGTATTGTACAGGGTGTGACAGAATTCCTGCCGGTCAGCAGTACTGCACATTTAATATTATTCCCATGGTTTTTCAACTGGAGCGGCGATGTGGATACACTTACTTTTGATGTTGCACTTCATACAGGGACACTGCTTTCACTTATTCTGTTTTTCTGGAAAGACTGGACAGAGCTTATCGCAAAAAAACATAGACTTTTTGGATTGATTATCTTGGCATCAATCCCTGCCGGAGTTGCAGGATTTTTTCTTAACGACATCGTAGAAAATGGCCTGAGAAGACCACTGATAATAAGTGTGATGTTAATTGCCGTAGGATTTTTGATGCTCATCGCTGAAAAGGCAAACAAATATAAAGATATAGAGAAGACAGGTTTAAAAGATGCAGTCATTATCGGCATTGCTCAGGCTATTGCCATTATACCCGGTGTCTCCCGCTCAGCCATCACTATCTCAGCCGGCCTTTTCAGAGGATTTGAAAGGGAAGCAGCCGCAAGATTTTCATTCCTGCTTTCAACTCCGCTTATTGCAGGCGCAACCTTGCTTCACTTCAAAAAGGCATTCATCAGTCAGGGAAACCATGACCTCAAGCTCTTTTCCATAGGTATCATCACTTCCTGTATCACAGGGTTAGTTGCTATCAAATTTTTATTAGCCTTCCTTAAAAAATACCCTTTGAATCTCTTTGTTTATTACAGGTTTATACTTTCCGCTGTTATAATAGCAGGGATATGGTTGAAAGGATAAAACGCATAAAAGAAGAGATCGCTGGTGTCATTTCTGTATTCGGGGGCCTTTATTTTTTTATGAGTCTAATCACACATTATATAAGAGACCCCGTTCTTTTTTTTCGAGCCACAGAACCTCCTGAACCAGTACGGAATCTCGGCGGAATAATCGGGGCATATATTTCAGGCTGGCTGATTATATTGTTTGGATTTGCTGCCTTTATTATCCCTTTTTTGATGATTGCTTTTGGAATTAAACGGCTAATGGGAAAAGAGGGACATAAGATTTACCTGATTGGAAGTATTTTGTTTATTATATCGTCTTCTTTATTATTTTCGCTATTATCCTACACCTTTGATATCACCGTAATAAAATATCCTGACGGTATTGGAGGCCTTATAGGCAGAGGAATAGCTAATCTTACTAATCAGCTTTTCTACCTTCCAGGGGCCTACATCTTTTCGCTTTCTGTGTTCCTCTCTTCAATCATCTTACTGAGTCCTGTATCTGTTACCGCACTTGCATTTCGGAAAAGACGAAAGGTAAAAGACAAAAGTGAGTACATGGAGGACAGCGGACAGGTCATAGAAGACAGAATACAGGACATAGAAGTAACGAACTTGGAGAAGCAGAATATAGTTGTTAGTGAACCAGAGGCTGTAAGGCCAAGGAAGATAGGAGGCTATGAACTCCCGTCTTTAGAACTACTGAGTCTTTCTGACTATGCATCCGTCAGGCCTTCAAAGGACGAGCTCCTTACAGACTCTTCACTAATCGAGAAAAAACTTGAGGACTTTGGTGTTGAAGGCAGGGTTACACAGGTACATCCAGGCCCTGTTGTCACGATGTATGAGTTCGAACCTGCGCCTGGTGTGAAGATAAACAGGGTTGTCTCCCTTTCTGACGATCTTTCTCTTGCACTCAAGGCACAGAGCGTCAGGGTTTCTCCAATTCCAGGAAAAGCTGCAATAGGCATAGAAGTTCCTAACAGGCAGAGGGAGATAGTATCATTGAAGGAGATCCTCTCATCAGATAGTTTCAAAAAGAATAATTCAAAGCTTACCCTCGGCCTTGGTAAGGATATATTCGGAACACCGGTAGTAGCAGATTTATCAAAGATGCCTCATCTTCTTGTTGCGGGCGCTACAGGCTCAGGCAAGAGTGTATCAATAAACGCGATGGTTATGAGCATACTGTATAAAGCAACGCCTACAGAGGTAAAGATGTTGATGGTAGATCCCAAACTGCTTGAACTGTCAGCATACGAGGAAATACCCCATCTCATCTCGCCTGTTATAACAAGCCCAAAAGAGGCTGCAGAGGCGTTGAAAAAGATGGTCATAGAAATGGAGCGGAGGTACAGGGTGCTTGCAGAAAGGGCTGCAAGAAATATTGAAAGTTTTAACATCCAGGCAAAAGATGAAGAGCAACTACCTTATATTATTGTTATTATAGACGAACTTGCTGACCTGATGTTTACAGCAGCAAGCGATGTTGAAGACTCAATAGCCAGGCTTGCGCAGATGGGAAGGGCATCAGGTATTCATCTTATCCTTGCGACACAGAGGCCCTCTGTTGACGTAATTACAGGAATAATAAAGGCAAACTTTCCTGCGAGGATATCTTTCCAGGTATCTTCAAAGGTAGACTCAAGGACGATCCTTGATTCACATGGTTCTGAACAGCTCCTTGGTAAAGGTGATATGCTTTTAATGTTACCGGGTGCAAGGATCATACGTGTCCACGGAGCCCTTATTACAGAAGAGGAAATAAATGCTGTTACTGAGTTCATAAAGTCGCAGGGAAGACCTGATTACACAATATTAGAAAGCATACAGGATGCGGATGAAATAGAGGCGGATGAAAGGTCAGGGGAAAGAGACGAGATGTATCTGAAGGCGATCGAGTTTGGAGAGATGACTGGAGAGGTATCCATATCATCCATACAGAGGCGGTTCAAGATAGGATACAACAGGGCAGCGAGGGTAATGGAATTGATGGAAGAAGATGGTCTTGTAGGCCCACCAAGAGGTGCAGGAAAACCGAGGGAGTTTTTAAGGAGAAGGAGATGAACGTGCGATCTCTCTTACAATCCTTACCCCTGCTGATGTTCCTATCCTTGTAGCACCTGCCTTAAGCATACTAAGTACCTGTTTGAGTGTTCTTATCCCACCAGCGGCCTTAATGCCTGCAGCGTCTCCGACGATACTCTTTATGAGCCTGATGTCCCTGACTCGTGCACCAAGAGGACCAAAGCCGGTTGATGTCTTTATAAACTCAGAACCTGCCTCAAGGGCTATCTCTACAGCCCTTCTTTTTTCGTTATCGTCGAGGTAGCAGGTCTCGATTATTGTCTTGTGGATGAGTCCTTTTGTTGCCATTATCACATCAGAAATGTCTTTTCTGACGGTCTCCCAATCTCCTGATTTCAAGGCGCCGATATTGATTACAATGTCGATCTCGTCAGCACCGAGAAGGGAAGCATTCATAGCTTCATAGACTTTTACTTCTGTCAAGGTCATCCCGAGAGGAAAACCTATAACTGTTGCTACCCTGACATTACTGTCTTTCAGAAGTTCCTTTGCTATTTTTATAAAACAGGGATTTATGCAGACGGAGTAAAAACCGAATTGCAATGCCTCCTCGCAGAGCCGTTTTATATCCAGATAAGAGGCGTCAGGTCTGAGCAATGTGTGGTCTATTAATTCTGCTATATCTTTCCGATTCAGCGCCTGCATAGTATTATTAATATCCCCAGAGTACCTTCCCCAGCTTCTTTTCACTTTACAGCTTTCCCTTATAATCTGCTATAACTTAAGGAGGCGGTAAATCATCGGGCTAATACCCACTTCATAAAAATGATCAGGGGAAGGGTGGCGGAGGGGGATAGGGGCCCCAATATGGGCCGTATGGTCTGTAAGGGTAGTAAAAATATGGTGACCAGTAATAGTGTCCGTAGTAGAAATGCCAATTTCTCCAGTCCTGTAGTTCTTGCTCCCTTCTTACTGCATCCTCGTAAGTACGCAACATGTAGTCTATTACCTTTGAATCAACACCGGCATTCTTCATTTCTACAATCTCATCAGCGGACAGCCGGTATGCAGTCTGAGACCTCTTAACCTTATCTATTATCTGTTCAGCCGGAATCTTATCTTTCGAGAGTTTTATTATCTCTTCAATGGTTACAGGGGGATACTGATAAGAGTAAGTTGCACATCCGCAAAGAATTGAGAGAGAAACAATCAATATAAAAAATCGCAGCTTCTTTCTATAGTCGTCAAGCATAAACCCTCCTTAAGGATTACTATTTTTCAACCCGGACAATGTCCCAACCATCTCATTTGTCATTGCGATCCCGAATCCCGAACGCTTTCGGGACGGGAGTGGCAATCTCGCTTTTGGGATTGCTTCGTCGGTCAATGCGACCTCCTCGCAATGACATGAACAACCTGTCATTACTCTTTATATGCTATCAAAATAAATGCCAGCATTCAATGTGCTGATTTTATTGAGATTAAAGAAATGAAGCGGATAGTTCTTTCGGGCAATTTGCCTTGCCCATCGGCATATTGCCCGAAGAGCGCCTTTGATTAAGACCGGAGAATAAGAAGCCCCGCCTTCATTGTACTTTCCACGCGTAAGCTAAGGCAGTTTTTCAATTTGGAATGTTTTCCTGTTTCTCACAGGAGTCTGCATTTCTGGCAGGAGTACATAAGCTGTTTGTTACTGCTGATAATCAATCAAGATGGGGACTAATTATCTGTTGCTGACAACTGTGAGGCTTTAAGGGTATAATTTATATGTCCGAAAGAGGTGAATGAAACATGAAGATTACCTTTGATGAAACCGCAAAAGAAGATGACCGGATTAAACATATTGTCACGGAATTCTTAGATCAAGTAGAGACGCTAGAAAGAAAAATGTCCACCCCTGTCATGATTTTTCAGGATGGAAAGAACCTTGCATATTACATCAAATGCTCCATAAAAGCACAAGACGCATCCGGAATAGTTGACTTGGATGCGAAATTGGATATTGAAAGCACCGAGGGATATAGAGCCAATCGAGAATTATTGCTAAATCATAAAACCTATAAGACTATGAAATCTGATGCTGAAGCGGGTCGAGAATTTAATGATATCATTGTTGAGTACAATCTCAAATACAACAAGGTGAGACCGCTAAAGGTGTGGGGCGGGCAGCACAGAATTCGTGCGATTTCAGATGCAGTAAAATTTAGCAATAGATACCATGGATTTAGAATTTATTTTGACTTAAATAAAAAACAAAGGACTGAAGTTGCCCTTATTTCTAATACGAATATCAATGTCTCAAACGACACCTTTGATCGAATACTGGAAGAGACTTTATTTGGCGACTATCTAAGGAAATGGTGCCAAGAAGCAGGCTTTCTTAAGAAAGATGAGGATTTCCCTTCTGTCGGATCAAAGGCAGAAAGAATAACCGTCAAACTGGCTAGAAGTTTCATGGTTAACTTTTACATCGGCAAAGAGAAGGGGGCGCAACTCAAGTCGGACGAAATAGATAAGAATATCTATGAACCTTATTTAACAGAAACAGGAGTTGTCATTGACAAGGCATATTCATCTTTAATGGAAACAATGGGCAGCAAGATTCTTGGTGATCACTCTCTCTTGGATGCAGGCAAATATTTCCTTGCGCTTCACAATGCTCAATACAAAGCCGTGAAAGAAGCTAAGACCATACCTAATAAAAAATCCTATAGGAATAAAGCCTTTGTTGAATCTATTCTTTGTGGGTGGGCTTATATAGCCGGTCTGTTACAGGCCCATAAGACAAGATTAGAAAAGCATTATAAGATTCCCAAGACTATAGGAGTAATTCCTGATCCCCTCAATGCTGTTGAAATGTCGAAATTCAAGCACGACAATGACCCTCCAACGTATAGGGGGTTGGGGACGAGGTCCTCATTAAAAGATAGGCAGAGGGTCGCACAAGTTTTTTTGGCAAAAAGTTTACAAGATAGTTGCTCCCTAGATAAGAAATTTCTCCTTAAAGCGGTCAGTACTGTAGAAGGACTTTTGGCATTGAAAAAGGGCTATGCTTAAGAATGTATAATTTCAGAGATTATTTAGGCTTTGCCGAAAGATATGTGATATGTGCAGAGGAGGAAAATGTCGATACTAATTTCTTCCTTATTCCTTCAGTACTGTTATCATGGGTTGCAATAGAATCTTTTATAAATAATATGCTGGACGATTTTGCTTCTCTTCCAGAAGATATGTTTGAGCTCCATGAGAGAGCTCTATTACTTGAACAACGAGTGAGATTTGTGGATGAGGGCGCTGAAAAAGGAACCTTTGTGCTGGAGAAAAAAGAGTATCGTAGGCTTGAGGAAAAAATATTTTTCCTTCTTGCAAAATTTGGGAAGACTGCTCAATTAAGCAAAGGTGACAAACTATGGCAAAACTTTGAAAAATTGAAGGATTTGCGTAATGATATAATGCATCCCCGTAAATATATGGATCTAAAGTTAGATGTGGTTATAGCAAAACACGGACTGACTACCTCGAAAGAAATAATATCATTTGTTTCCACTCATGTAAGTGGTAAGCCGATTGAATTATGAACATCACCCCCTCTGGGGAAATGAATAAAGGGGACAGGCTACTTTTCAGCTCTTAATGTAGCCTGTCCCCTTATTTTTTCTTAACAGGGTGAAGTGCCCTCCCCAAAATCCTTTAACTCTAAAAGGATTGGATCACTGTTAACGAGACTTAAATCAAGCCAGAAGGATGAAGTGTATAATGTTAAGCAAGGAATATGAAGAGTATTTGTAAGAAAATCAAATGAGGCACATTAATGTAAGGTGTCTATATAAAGAGTTACGTCTTCTGTTGTGTTACCAGTTCCATTGGTGGTATTTGTGAAAGTAACTGTATCATAATAAATCCCCGATGTCAGGTTATCGGCATTACCGTTGAGCGATGCTGTGATTGTGGTATTGGCACCAGGCATTAAAGTCCCGCTTGTTACTGATATGTCTATCCACGATTGTGTCTTAGATGCTGTCCAATCAAGAGATGAACTTCCTGTATTGGTGAGAGTATATGCCATGCTCGAAGGAATGAAAGGACCCCCTTGCATACCTGATGAGACAAAAATATCAGTAGCCAGGACCTGAAGGATAGCACCTGGGGACCGGGTGATTACAATAGATAGGTTTTTTGTGGCTGTTTTCTGAGGTGTACTGCTGTCCCGAACCTGAACCATAAAATCATATGTTCCAGCTAAAGAGGGAGTGCCGCTGATGGTACCTGATGTATTCAGGCTTAAACCACTGGGTAAGGCACCACTTGTGATAGGCCAGCTATACGGTGTTGTTCCTTCTGTAGCTGCCAAGCTCTCTGAATATGAAATTCCGACTGTTCCTGAAGTGAGAGAAGTTGTTGTTATGGTAAGAGGAGATGTAACCTCATTTACAGTTAGGTTTACTGTGCGGGTTGTATTGCCATTCCAATTGGTTGTGTTAGTGAAAGTAATCGTATCGTTATAAGTTCCTGATGAAAGACTATTTGCACTATTATTTATTGACACACTAACTGTAGTACTTTCATCAGGTGATAGAGTGCCTCCTGTGGATGACAAACTCACCCAAGTCTGTGTTTTAGAGACCGTCCAGTTGATTGATGCATCCCCTGTATTTTTAACTTTAAAATCCTTACTTGAAGGAGTGAAAGATCCACCTTGGTTGCCTAATGAAGTAAGATTGTCAGTAGGAGTAACTTCAAGAATGCCTGCAGATTCTGCTGTGGTAAAGCTCCACCATGCCCCACCATCTGCATAGGTTGTTCCTTTTGAGTTCTGTGCTCGTACCTGCCAGTAGTATGTCGTACCAGGCTTCATAGCAGTAAAAGAGCTATAACTCGTGTCAGACCAATACATCCAACGACCAATCCATCCACCCGTATCACATTTATTATTATCAACAGTGTCAATACATAAATAATAAGCGTAGGCACCACTGCTGCTCGTCCAGCTAAACGTCGGCTTCTTTGACTGATTGGTTGATCTATTGCTTGGTCCTGTTTTGGAAAATGTACCAGGAAGTGTTAATAATGCAATAGCGTTAATATTGTTAAATATAATGAGTACAAAGATATTTATGATTAAGAGAGTCCTGATATATTTCATATTGCCCCCCTTTCCTGAAGAATAGTGTAAAAGTGAGGATGAACATAGGAGCAAAACATCACGCATGTCAATAACAATCTTTAACTCGCATTATACATATTAACCTTAATAATTTCCAAGTGGCGAATTGCCTCATCGAAAATCTATATGAAATCGATTCGTTGCCTCATTTAAAAATCTATACGAAAGAATCAGGTACTGTCTCTGTAAAAACAACAGGAGGCAGGGATGAGGCTAACGGTCAGTGAGAGGCATAA
>JBGQLV010000057.1:0-16508 GCA_041500225.1 Thermodesulfovibrionia bacterium
AAGTACCAATTTCCCGGGGACAAGATACCGATAATAAGAGGCAGTGCACTAAAGGCGATGGCGAGTGTCAGCACCGATGTCAATGCAGAGGAATACAAGTGCATATTTGAACTGTTGGATGCAGTAGACAGTTACATACCAACTCCTGACAGGCCGATAGACAAGCCATTTTTAATGCCGATAGAGGATGTATTTACCATATCAGGGCGTGGTACGGTAGTAACGGGTAGAGTGGAGAGGGGGATAGTAAAGGTAGGAGAAGAGGTAGAGATAGTAGGGCTGGGAGAGACACGGAAGACCGTAGCCACAGGGGTAGAGATGTTCAGGAAGCTACTTGATGAAGGCCGTGCCGGAGACAACATAGGGGTATTACTGAGAGGCACGGGGAAGGACGAGGTAGAGAGGGGGCAGGTATTAGCAAAGCCTGGCAGCATAACGCCGCATACGAAATTCAAGACAGAGGTATATATATTGACAAAGGAGGAGGGTGGCAGGCACACACCGTTTTTCAAGGGATACAGGCCGCAATTTTATTTCAGGACAACGGATGTAACAGGGGTAGCATACTTACCTGAGGGTGCAGAGATGGTAATGCCCGGCGATAACGTAACTCTTATAGTAGAACTAATCTCACCGATAGCAATGGAAAAGGAGTTAAGGTTTGCGATAAGAGAGGGCGGAAGGACTGTAGGCGCCGGTGTTGTTACTGAGGTACTGGAGTGAAAAGAACACAGATGGGCACAGATATTATTCACAGATTAGCACAGATTTCAGCGATAGTCTGTATGTTTTTAATCAGTGATCATCTGTGTATAGATTTGAGGATAAGGTGAACCAGAAGATAAGGATAAAATTAAGGGCTTATGACCACAGGATACTTGACAGGTCTGTGAAGGAGATAGTGGATACAGTACAAAGGACAGGCGCACGGATAGCCGGACCTGTGCCGTTACCTACACGAATAAGCAGAGTAACAGTTCTCAGGTCTCCACATGTGGACAAAAAATCGCGGGAACAATTTGAAATCAGGACTCATAAAAGGCTCATAGATATCGTTGATCCAACACCGCAAACTGTTGATGCATTAATGAAATTAGAACTCGCAGCAGGAGTTGATGTAGAAATAAAACTATGATTAAAAACGGCCAGATAATATAGATAATAGGTGCATATTCGGAGATATAGGAATGGTAGGCATATTAGGTAAAAAAATCGGCATGACGCAGATATATACAGAAGATGGAAAGGCATATCCTGTTACTGTTGTTGAGGCAGGACCATGTTGTGTTATTCAGGTGAAAACCCTTGATAAAGACGGATATGAGGCTGCTAAAATAAGTTTTTTTGAGGTAAAAGAAAAAAAAATAAACAAGCCTCTATCAGGTATGTTCAAAAAGATAGGGACTAAACCTTATAAGATATTAAAGGAATTTCCTATGGGTGGTTTAAAGGTCGGTGAATTTCTGACTGTTGAAAAATTTGTAAAGGGTGATAAGGTTTCTGTCTCAGGTATCTCCAAAGGTAAAGGGTTTCAGGGGGTTATGAAAAGACACAACTTTTCCGGTGGCCCGGGTTCCCATGGCTCAATGTTCAATCGTGCGCCAGGTTCCATAGGTGCAAGCTCATACCCATCGAGGGTATGGAAGAACCAGAAGATGCCCGGTCATATGGGGTCAGAAAGAGTAACAGTCAAGAACCTTGAGATAGTTGATGTTAAGGTTAATCTGAACCTTATCCTTGTAAAAGGTGCAGTACCGGGTGCAAAGGGCACATTTCTCGAGATTAAAAAGGAAGACTGATATGCCGGATGTTGAAATAAAAGACAAAAATAATAATATTGTTGGAAAAATGAACCTGAGTGATGATGCCTTTGATATCCATGCAAAAGAGGGTGTTGTCCATAGTGCGGTGGTTAATTTTCTTGCAAACCAAAGGCAGGGTACCCATTCTACAAAGACCAAGGGTCTTGTTAGCGGAGGAGGCAAAAAACCGTGGAAGCAGAAAGGTACAGGGCGTGCAAGGGCAGGAAGCATACGCTCTCCTTTATGGAGAACTGGAGGAATAGTTTTTGGTCCACAGCCAAGAGATTATTCATATAAACTACCGAAAAAGGTAAAAAGGCTTGCCTTAATGACAGCCTTTTATAGAAAACTTGCTGATGGTGAAGTTGTTGTAATAGACAATTTCGCTATTGAGAAGCCAAAGACAAAGGAGATGAAGGAAATCTTAAAGAATCTCGGTCTTACTGGTAAAAGTATACTTATAGTACTCCCCGAAAAGGATAACTCGGTTGTACTTTCTGCCAGGAATATACCTAGCGTAAGTGTTACAAGAACTGCGGATCTAAATACATACGATGTTATTGTTCATAACGTGCTTCTTATGACAAAAGACGCAGCAATACGAATAGAGGACATAAAGGGATCATGAAAAATCTCTATACCATAATTAAGAAACCGCTTTTTACAGAAAAAGGCAGCAGTCTTAAAGAGTCACAGAACAAGATACTTGTTGAAGTCTCAAGAGACGCTAACAAGGTTGATATAAAAAAGTCGGTTGAGGAGATTTTCAAGGTAAAGGTTGAAAAAGTTTCAACAATCAATATAAAAGGGAAATGGAAAAGATATGGAAGGTCTATAGGTAAAAGACCTGATAGGAAGAAGGCAGTAATTACCCTCAAGAAGGGTGAAAAACTTGATTTCATCGAAGGTGCATAATGGGAATAAAGAAATATAATCCAACATCGCCAGGCAGGAGATTTCAGACGGTCTCTGACTTTGCTGATTTAACATCAGATAAGCCGTGCAAGTCTCTGCTGAAATCCCTGAGAAGGACAGGTGGCAGGAATAATAATGGATGTATTACCGCCTGGCATAGAGGCGGGGGTAACAGAAGGACGTATAGGGTTATAGATTTCAAGAGGGATAAGCTGGGTGTGCCTGCAAAGGTTGGGACCATAGAATACGATCCAAACAGGTCAGCAAGGATTGCCCTTCTTAAATACAGGGATGGTGAGAAGAGATATATAATTGCTCCTTCAGGCCTTCAGGTAGGAGATGAGGTTGTATCAGGCAGAGGTGCAGAAATAAAAATAGGGAATGCTTTGCCTTTGAGTGATATGCCGTTGGGAACCTTTTTACATAATATTGAATTGCGGCCAGGGGAAGGCGCCAGACTTGTAAGGAGCGCAGGCTCCTCAGCACAGCTGATAGCTAAAGAAGATAAGTATGTCCAGGTTAAAATTCCATCAGGTGAGGTGCGTTTTATCTCTTCAGGGTGTATGGCAACTGTGGGGCAGGTTAGTAACCCTGACCATGAAAATATCTCATATGGTAAGGCAGGGAGGGTAAGATGGTTAGGCAAGAAACCTCATGTGAGGGGTGTTGCAATGAATCCGGTAGACCATCCATTGGGAGGCGGAGAGGGGAAGGCTTCTGGTGGCAGACCGGCGTGCTCACCATGGGGAAAACCTGAAGGTGTTAAAACAAGGCGGAATCCAAGAACGGATAGATTTATTATTAAGAGGAGGAAGTAACTTGCCGAGGTCTTTAAAAAAGGGTCCATTTGTAGATGAAAAGCTTATGAAAAAGGTAAAGTCAATGATTGAAAGTGGTGAAAAGAAGCTTATAAAGACATGGTCAAGACGTTCAACGATAATACCTGAGTTTATAGGGTATACCTTTGCTGTGCATAACGGTAAAAAGTTTATACCTGTATATGTCACAGATAATATGGTTGGTCATAAGCTTGGCGAATTTTCACCGACAAGAACATTCAGAAGCCATTCACGCTCTGAAAAGACAGCATCTACATAAGAAAAATATATTATGGAATCAAAGGCAATATTAAAATATGCAAAGATTACGCCCAGGAAGGCACGGAGGGTAGTAGACCTTATAAGAGATAAAAGTGCAGGTGATGCCCTTCTTTTTCTTCGGTTCATGCCTTACAGGGGAGCAAAGTTTGTTGAGAAACTCGTTAAGTCGGCAATGTCAAATGCAGAGCAGAAAAAGGCTGTTAATCCTGAAGCAATGAAGATTGTAAAGGCTTTTGTAGATCAAGGGCCTGTAATGAAAAGGGTTGAACCAAGGGCAATGGGTAGGGCAAACGTTATCAGAAAGAGGACGTGCCATATAACATTAGTTTTATCAGAAGAAAATTCAAAATGAAACTGTCATTGCGAGGCAGAGACGAAGCAATCTCAAAAGACGAGATTCCTCGCTACGCTCGGAATGACAGGTTAGGGTGGAGGTAGGCTTTGGGTCAGAAGACGCATCCTGTAGGAATTCGGCTCGGTATTATTAAAACGTGGGATTCGCGATGGTATCTCAAGAAAGGATATAGTGAACAACTTATCGAAGACATAACAATGAGGAGGACTCTCAAGGAAAGACTCTTTCATGCCGGGGTACCAAAAATAGAAATAGAGCGGGCTGGTCAGAATGTAAGGGTGATTATTTACACTGCAAGGCCTGGAATAATTATTGGTAAAAAAGGTTCGGAGGTTGAAAAGCTCAGAAAAGATCTCAAACTGATGACAGGAAAAGATGTTGCGATAGATATAAAAGAGATACGGAAGCCCGAAGTGAATGCTCAACTTGTTGCGGAAAATATAGCCCTTCAGCTTGAAAAAAGGGTTGCGTTCAGAAGGGCGATGAAAAAAGCTATTGCCTCAGCCCTGAGATTTGGTATCCTCGGGGTAAAAATATCATGCTCCGGGAGACTTGGCGGGGCCGAGATAGCGCGGTCAGAGTGGTACAGGGAAGGGAGAGTCCCGCTTCATACTTTCAGGGCTGATATAGACTTCGGCTTTGCAAGGGCGAAGACAACATACGGTGCAATAGGAATTAAGGTATGGATGTACCAGGGGGATATATTGCCGGAAAGCAGAGTTAAGGAAAATTAGGTGATGTTATGCTGCTGATGCCCAAAAAGGTCAAATTCAGAAAGATGCAGAAAGGCAGAATGAATGGGAAGGCCTATAGCGGCTCTACAGTATCATTCGGTGATTTTGCGTTAAAGACGCTTGAGCCGGGATGGGTTTCGAGTAGCCAGATCGAGGCAGCAAGGATTGCGATTACGCGTCATGCCAAAAGAGGATGCAAGGTATGGATTAGGGTTTTTCCGGATAAACCAATAACAAAGAAACCTGCTGAGACGAGGATGGGTAAAGGTAAAGGGGCACCTGAATATTGGGTTGCAGTTGTGAAGCCGGGAAGGATTCTATATGAGATGTCAGGTGTGACAGAAGCGGTTGCGAAAGAGGCTATGCGTCTTGCCTCTCATAAATTGCCTGTAGCGACAAAGTTTATAAAAAGGGATCAGGAGGTTCTGTGAAACCATCTGGACTTAAAGCGATGACGATAGATGAATTGACACGGAAGGAACAAGATCTTAGAAAAGAACTCTTCAATCTGAGATTCCAACAAGCTACTGGTGAGATTGAAAACCCGATGCGAATATGCGCTGTAAGAAAAGATATTGCAAGGGTCTTGACAATAAAAACTGAAAAGATGAAAACGGGAAGGTAGAAGTGTCTAAAAAGATTTATACAGGTAAAGTTATCAGCAATAAAATGGATAAAACAGTGGTTGTTGCTATTACCAGACTTTTTCAGCACCCTAGATATAAAAAGACTGTAAAGCGTGTGACAAAATTCAAAGCACACGATGAGAAAAACAAGTGTCAAATTGGAGATACCGTTAAGATTATAGAGACAGGGCCTATAAGCAAGGACAAAAGGTGGGTAGTAATAGAATAGAGGTTGATTGGAGTGATTGAAGATGATTCAGGTAAGGAGCATGCTTGAGGTAGCAGACAATTCAGGTGCAAAAAAGGTGCAGTGTATAAGGGTGCTCGGAGGTTTCCACAAGAGATATGCAAGGCTTGGTGATATAGTTGTTGTCAGTGTTAAAGAGGCATTGCCTGACAGCAATATCAAAAAGGGGACTGTAGCAAAGGCTGTTGTAGTACGGACGAAAAAAGAGCACAGAAGATCCGATGGGTCTTATATACGTTTTGACCAGAATGCAGTTGTTCTTATAAATGTACAGGGCGAACCAGTTGGAACAAGGATCTTTGGCCCTGTTGCAAGAGAGCTAAGGTGGAAGGAGTTTACGAAGATAATATCCTTGGCTCCAGAGGTTCTATAGGATAAAAATGGGTTTAAGTATTAAGAAAAACGATACAGTCCTGGTAATTACTGGTAAAGAAAAAGGGAAAAGGGGAAGGGTTCTTTCTTTTTACCCGTCAAAGGGTAGACTCTTGGTTGAAAAGATTAACATGATCAAGAAACATATGAAACCAACCAGAAAATATACCCAGGGAGGCATTATCGAGAAGGAAACACCGCTTCATGCATCAAATGTAATGCTGGTGTGCCCAAAGTGTAACAAACCAACGAGGATTAGCAAAACATCTCTCCAGGATGGCAGGAAGGTGCGGATGTGTAAGAAATGTAGGGAGGTTATGGACGAATAATGATGCCGAGGCTCAAAGAAAGATACATCCAAGAGATTATACCTGCCATGATGAAGGAATTTTCATATAAGAATGTAATGGAAGCACCCAAGGTACAAAAGGTTGTCCTTAATGTAGGGCTTGGCGAGGCAATACAGAACATAAAATTTCTTGATGCAGCGCAGAAGGAACTTTCCTTGATAACAGGTCAGAAGGCAATTCTAACAAAGGCGAAGAAATCAATAGCATCTTTTAAATTAAGAAAAGGTGTTTCTATAGGATGTAAAGTAACCCTCAGGGGAAATAAAATGTATGAATTCCTTGACAGGCTGATAAGCCTTGCTCTACCAAGAATCAGGGATTTTAGGGGAATATCCGGGAAGTCTTTTGACGGAAGAGGTAACTATTCTCTGGGTCTTAAAGAGCAGTTTATATTCCCTGAGATAGAGTACGACAAGGTCGAAATCGTTCACGGGCTTGATGTTGCAATCTGTACTACTGCAAGGACGGATAAAGAAAGCAAAGCCCTTTTACGTTATTTAGGGATGCCGTTTAGAAATTAAAATAGTTATTTAGTTATTCGTTATAAGTTATAAGTTACAAAACATAATAACAAATAACGAGTGACGAATAACAAAAATGGAGTGATAATGGCTAAGACTTGTTTGATTGAAAAGGCTAAGAGGCCACCAAAGTTCGGGGTGAGGGTACACAACAGGTGTAAGCTTTGCGGAAGGCCCAGGGCTTATCTGCGAAAATTCGGGATGTGCAGGATATGTTTTAGAACACTTGCACTCGAAGGGCAGATACCTGGAGTTGTAAAGGCAAGCTGGTAGTCTATATGACACGCAGGGAGGTTTAATGCTGACTGATCCAATTGCAGATATGTTAACAAGGATAAGAAATGCTGCGCATATTAAGGCAGAGAAGGTCGATATGCCTATTTCCAAGATGAAATTAGAGATTGCAAAGATATTAAAAGAGGAAGGCTTTATAAGGGCCTATAAAATATTGAAGGATAGAAAACAGGGTATCCTGAGGGTAATCCCGAAATATTTAGATAATGAGAGCGTCATAGCAGGATTGAAGAGAATAAGCAAGCCTGGCCGCAGGGTCTATGTGGACAGTAAAGGGATCCCACGGGTAATGGGTGGTCTTGGAATTGCAATCCTGACAACGTCAAAAGGAATATTAAGTGATAAGGTTTGTCGGCGTGAAGTTGTTGGTGGGGAAGTTATCTGTTATGTGTGGTAAAGGAGACTAATTAGAGATGTCACGGATTGGTAAAAAGCCAATAGAAATACCTGAGGGACTTGTTGTAGAGATAAAGGATGGAATGATAAAGGTTAAAGGCCCCAAAGGAGAACTGAACTGGAGCTATCCGGATGGAATTAAGGTTTCAGTTAACGGCAGTAGTATATCGGTAGAGAGGGCAGGTGATACAAAGGTTGAGAAGTCACTTCATGGCCTTACACGAAGCCTCATATCTAATATGATTACAGGGATTTCTCAAGGTTACCAAAAAGTTCTCGATATAGTAGGTGTTGGTTATAAAACGCAGGTGGTTGGTAATAAGCTCGTTTTTGCACTTGGTTATTCACATCCTGTGGAGGTTCAATTGCCGGAAGGTATTAAGGCATCAGTTGATGCCAAACAAATTAAAATAACACTTATTGGGATTGATAAACAGAAACTTGGACAAGTTGCCGCAAGCTTGAAAGCGCTTAGATTTCCAGATGCTTATAAAGGGAAGGGTATTAGATATTCAGGCGAAAGGCTTAAATTGAAGGCTGGCAAGGCAGGGAAGAAATAGCTTTGAGCTCTTAGCTGTTAGTTTTAGAAACTAAGAACCAAGAGCTAATAACTAATAACTGAATTTGGAGGTTGTTTTGACAGAGAGTAGAAAAGAGGGCATGCAGAGACGACACAAACGGATAAGGAAAAAGGTCTCAGGAACTCCTGACAGGCTGAGGTTGTCTGTTTATAGGAGTCTGAATCACATATATGCCCAGATTATAGATGACCTTGAAGGACATACTATTGTAACTGCATCAAGTCTGGATAAAGAATTTAAAAGCGATAAGTCCCATAAAGGAAATAATCAGACAGCAAAACTTGTTGGTGAGCTTATAGCAAGAAGGGCTTTAGAAAAGGGTATAAAGAAGCTTGTTTTTGATAGGAGTGGATATCTTTATCATGGAAGCATCAGGGCGCTTGCAGAGGCTGCTCGGGAAGCAGGAATAGAGTTTTAGGAGGTTATGTGGGGAAGATTGATCCGGAGGAACTAAATCTAAAAGATAAGGTAGTATTTATAAACAGGGTAGCAAAAGTTGTTAAAGGTGGAAGGAGGTTTTCCTTCACCGCCCTTGTTGTTGTTGGAGATGGTGAGGGTACTGTTGGCGTTGGAAAGGGAAAGGCAGTAGAGGTTCCTGAGGCAATTAGAAAGGCGATAGAACAGGCAAAAAAATCCCTTTTAAGATTCCCTATAAAGGATAAGACAATACCACACAGGGTTATAGGAAAATTTGGCTCAGGAACAGTGGTTATAAACCCTGCAGTGAAAGGCACGGGTATTATTGCAGGAGGTGCTGTCAGGGCACTCTTAGAAGTGGGAGGGGTTCAGAATGTTGTTGCAAAATCTCTCCGCAGCCGTAATCCTTTCAATTCAGTTAAGGCAACCCTTAATGGACTATCAAGTCTTAAGGATCCTGCTTCTGTCATGAGACTCAGAGGCAAGGTTGAAGAAGAACCTCAGGAGGTATCATGAAGATAGAGGATTTAAAGCCGGCTGAAGGAAGCAAGAAAAAAAATAAAAGAGTGGGCCGTGGTATAGGCTCAGGGCATGGGAAGACTTCGTGCAAGGGACATAAAGGGCAAAAGGCTCGTTCCGGGGGTCCAAAAGGTCCTGGCTTTGAAGGTGGGCAGATGCCTCTACAGAGGAGGCTTCCTAAAAGAGGATTTAAAAACCGCTTTAAAATAGAGTATGCAGCCATAAATCTTAAAAATATTAGCAAGATAGAAGGGTTAGATATCATAACACCTGAAGTCCTTTTTGAAAGAGGCCTTATAAAAGATTTAAAGGATGGCATCAAGGTCCTTGGTGATGGTGAGATCCAGAGGCCATTAACGATAAAGGCAGATGCATTCAGTGCTTCTGCATTAGCCAAAATAGCTGCAGCAGGCGGTAAGGCAGAAATAATTTAATTCATATGGGTGTTCTTTCAAGCTTTCAGAATATATTTAAGATACCAGAGCTTAAAAACAGGGTCTTTTTTACCTTGGCCCTCCTCGCTGTATACAGGATAGGTGCTCATATCCCCACGCCTGGGATTAATGGGGAAGAATTGAGCAAATATCTTGCTGGAAACATCGGGGCACTTATGGGCTTTTTTGATATGTTTTCAGGTGGGGCTTTATCAAGGGTCGCTATTTTTGCCCTTGGTATAATGCCTTATATAAGTGCATCTATTATTCTTCAGCTGCTTACAGTCGTAATTCCTGCTATTGGTAAGCTTGCGAAGGAAGGGGAAGCAGGCAGGAAAAAGATTGTAAGATATACAAGATATGGGACAGTTGTTATCGCTGCAATTCAGTCCTTTGGCATTGCAGCAGGACTTGAGGGTATGAAGGGAGGGGCGTTTGTTCTGAACCCAGGCTGGTCGTTCAGAATACTAACTATGATTACTCTTACATCAGGGACAGCTTTTATAATGTGGCTTGGAGAACAGATTACTGAAAGGGGTATAGGTAATGGTATATCACTAATAATATTTGCCGGGATTGTCGCAAGATTTCCCAATGCTGTGATAAGTACAATCAGATTGGTGCAAGCAGGCGAACTCTCTATATTTTTTGTTATTTTACTTATCGTGATGATGGTGGCTGTTGTTGGTGCAATAATATATATGGAGAGAGGACAGAGGAAGATTCCCGTGCAGTATGCAAAAAGGGTTGTAGGCCGTAAGGTGTATGGGGGCCAGTCTACTCACTTGCCGTTAAAAGTAAATACCTCTGGGGTCATCCCTCCAATATTTGCATCCTCAATCATAATGTTTCCTGCAACAGTGGCAGGTTTTATAGCAATACCATGGGTACAGGCGATTGCCAAACAATTGTCTCCGGGGACGATCTTTTATACTATGCTTTATGTCGGGATGATCTTCTTCTTTGCCTATTTTTATACTGCTATTATCTTTAACCCTGTTGATATTGCAGATAATCTCAAGAAGTATGGGGGATATATCCCTGGTATAAGACCTGGCCAGAAGACCTCTGAATATATTTACAAGGTGCTGTCAAGACTAACATTTGTAGGTGCAATCTATCTTGCTGTTGTATGCATTATTCCTGAGATTCTAATATCAAGGTTTAATGTGCCTTTTTATTTTGGAGGTACTTCTCTACTTATTGCAGTAGGTGTTGCCTTAGACACTGTTTCACAGATAGAATCACACTTAATAACTCGTTCATACGAGGGCTTTCTTAAAAAAGGTAGAATAAAAAGCAGGAGAGGATAAGATTTCAGAATGCAAAATGCAAAATTCAGAATGCAACGTGCTAAATTTCTGGATACATGATTATTTTGAAGTCTTCAGACGAGATAAAAAATATGACTCAGTCATGCAGTATTGTTGCCAAAACGCTTGATGCCATAAAAACCTTGGTTAAACCAGGTATTACAACAGAGGAAATCGAGAATTTTGCGGATGCCTATATAAGGGCAAATAATGCAGTCCCTGCATTTAAGGGATATAGGGGATACCCTGCGAGCATATGTACATCCGTGAATAATGAGATTATTCATGGCATACCATCTGACAGGGAGTTGAAAGAAGGCGATATCGTGAGTATAGACCTTGGTGTTTATAAAGATGGTTTTTACGGAGATGCTGCTTATACATTTCCTGTGGGGGAAATATACCCGGATGCAGAAAGGTTACTCAGGGTAACAGAAGAATCCCTTTATATAGGGATAGAGAATGCAAGGCCAGACAATAGGGTGTCTGATATCTCATGTTCTATTCAGAGGCATATTGAGTCAAATGGGTTTTCTGTGGTAAGGGCTTTTGTAGGCCATGGTATAGGCAGGGATTTACATGAGGAGCCCCAGATTCCTAATTTTGGTCTCCCTAATCGTGGACCGAGACTTAAGCCAGGCATGACCTTGGCGATAGAACCCATGGTTAATGAGGGAGGATACGAGGTTTTAATACTCAATGACGGGTGGACAACTGTAACCATGGATGGTAAATTATCAGCTCATTTTGAGCATACTATACTTGTTACATCGGATAAACCAAAAATCTTGACTAAAATAAGTTAAAAAGATTATAATTTTTAGTTAATGCCAAAAGAAGACAATATAGAGGTAGAGGGTACAGTTGTAAAAACCCTGCCTAATGCAATGTTTAAGGTTGAGCTTGAAAATGGCCAGATTGTACTTGCCTATGTATCAGGAAAAATGAGGATGCATTTCATAAAGATTTTGCCGGGTGATAAGGTTACAGTAGAACTTTCACCTTATGACCTTACTAAGGGAAGAATAACTTATAGATTCAAGTAAAAAGTAAAAAGTTGAAAGTGAAAAGTTGTTGGTTTTATAACTCTTAACTTTAAATTTTAAAGGGGTGAATATGAAGGTTCGTTCTTCAGTAAAACCTATATGTGCTAAATGTAAGGTGGTAAAGAGGAAAGGTGTTATAAGGGTTCTATGTGATAACCCGAGGCATAAACAGAGGCAGGGATAACTTAGTCACTAATGAGTTCATTAGTAATGCAACATAGTCGTCATTCCCGCGAATCCGCCTCAGGCGGAGGGAATCCAGAAAAACACTGGATTCCGTGTCAAGCACGGAATGACAAAATAAGATGATATGTATTTTTATTTATGAACTTATTAGTCACTGAAAACTGAAAGAGGAGATATAAGTTGGCGAGAATTGCTGGAGTTGATTTACCCAAAAACGAGCGCGTAGAGGTGGGTTTGACAAGAATTTTTGGTATAGGCAGGTCTCTTTCGCAGAAGATATTATCTGAAACAAAGATCAACCCTGACACGAGGGTAAAAGACCTTACTGATGAAGAGACTGTAAAAATAAGGGCCGTAATAGAGAGGGACTACAGGATAGAGGGTGATCTTCGGCGTGACATATCTATGGATATAAAAAGGCTTATAGACATCGGCAGTTACAGAGGACTGAGGCACCGTTTAGGACTTCCTGTAAGAGGTCAGAGAACAAAAACCAATGCACGTACCCGTAAGGGTCCTAGGAAAGCTGTTATGGGCAAAAAGAAAGAGGCATAGCTGAATGGCTCAAAGGAAGAAAGGCACCAAAAAAGAGAGAAAAAATATCACCTTCGGGGCAGCACATATTCAGGCTACTTTTAACAATACGATAGTAACTATAACTGACCCAAATGGTGAAGTAATTACCTGGTCAAGCGCGGGCAACTTAGGTTTTAAAGGTTCAAGGAAAGGGACTCCTTATGCCGCACAGATTGCAGCTGCAGCTGCAGCAAAGAAGGCAATAGATTTTGGTATGAAGCAGATTGATATCTTTGTAAAAGGTCCAGGTGCAGGGAGGGAGTCTGCTATAAGGGCACTTCAGGCAGCGGGTCTGGAGATTAATCTCATAAAAGATGTAACCCCGGTACCTCACAACGGATGCAGGCCTCCAAAAAGGAGGAGGGTATAAAGTGGCAAGATATATAGGAGCTTTATGCAGGACTTGTCGTAGAGAAGGTGAAAAACTTTTTCTTAAAGGTGATAGATGTTATACAGAGAAGTGTGCTGTTGAGAGGAGAAAATATCCACCTGGACAACATGGACAGGGTTATAGAAAATTATCTGACTATGGATTTCAACTCAGAGAAAAACAGAAGGTCAGAAAAATGTATGGACTTCTTGAGAGACAGTTCAGGAGATATTTTTATGAAGCTGAAAGAAGGAAAGGCATTACAGGAGATGTGCTTCTTCAACTCATTGAGAGCCGTCTTGATACCATTGTATTTCGCATGGGGTTCGCATCTAACAGGCGGAGGGCAAGGCAACTTATCAGTCATGGCCACATCCTTATAAACGGTAAAAAAGTAAATCTTCCTTCATATTCAGTTAAGGGAGGGGATTTAGTGGAAGTAAAGGAATCAAGCAGGAATATACCTGAGGTAATAGATAGCCTATCAAAGGTTGAACATAGAGGAATACCTTCCTGGGTTGAGGTTGACAGTGTAAACATCAGAGGTAAGGTTTTGAATGTTCCATCTCGTGAAGAAATACAACTTCCTGTAAAAGAGCAACTAATAGTCGAACTCTATTCTAAATGAGAATAACTTATAGAGTTGTTTTACAATAAGCGTATTAAATAATTATGATAATAACCAGATTCCAAGCACCAATAATCGAACAATTGATTGCTTATAATCAATAATTACTGTTGGAATCCGGGATTTGATTATAGAAATTTAATTTGAGGAGGCCTTATGGACCTAAAAAAGATAGGCTTTCAGCTACCTGACACTATCAGGTTTGATGAAGATACACTGACCAATACATACGGTAAACTTATAGCTGAGCCTTTAGAACGCGGTTTTGGTACTACTATAGGAAATGCGCTAAGGAGGGTTTTGCTTTCCTCAATTGAGGGTGCAGCAGTAACTGCAGTCAAGATACCAGGTGCTCTTCATGAGTTCTCTACAATAAAGGGTGTCAAGGAAGATGTTATTGACGTAATACTGAATATAAAGAAGCTCAGGTTCAAGCTCTATTCGAATACAAAGAAGATTGCAACAATTAAGGTAAAAGGTCCCCAAAATGTGACAGGCTCTGATATTCGGGGGGATGCATCTTTTGAGGTTCTTAACACTGAGCAGGTTATTGCAACCTTAGATAAGGATGCTACGTTTGAGGCTGAGATGTATATAAAGAAAGGCAAAGGATATGTGCCTGCCGAGTTAAATAAAGAGGAAAACCTTCCTGTAGATATGATTGTAGTTGATTCTGTATTTACCCCTGTAAAGAAGGTTAATTTTACAGTTGAGAAAGCAAGGGTTGGAAGAGCAACAGACTATGACAGACTTGTAATGGAGATATGGACCGACGGCAGCATAACACCTGAGAAGGCAGTTTCGCAGGCCGCATCTATCATAATTGAACATCTGGAACTGGTTGTATTAGAGGAAGAACAAGAGGAAGAAGAGAATATTTCTATAGAGGAATCCAATCTAGTGTATTCGGCCAGCGAAGATCCGATATCCAATGTTAATCTCCTTAAGAGTGTTGAAGAACTGGAGCTTTCAGTAAGATCGTATAACTGTCTGAAGAATGCAGACATAAAGACCATTGCCGACCTTGTACAGAAGACAGAGCAGGAAATGCTGAGGACAAAAAACTTTGGGCGTAAGTCACTTAATGAGATAAAGGAAATACTGCATGGGATGGGACTTCGCCTTGGTATGAGGGTTGACCTTGACGCCCTCAACAGAGAAGTGGCTTTACAAAGCGGAGGTATTGAGCAAGATGCGACACAGAGTTGATGGAAGATTATTCGGTAGAACTGCAAATCAGAGGAAAGCACTTTTAAAAGGAATAGTAGCATCTCTCTTAGAACATGAGAGGATAGAGACAACAGTTGCAAAGGCGAAAGAGGTAAGGAAGATTGCTGAGAGGATAATAACACTAGGCATAAAAGGGGACTTACATTCAAAACGACTTGCCTTTTCATATCTCTCTAACAGGGCTGCTATGTCAAAGCTCTTCGGTGAAATAGCACCAAGGCTTTCAGGGAGAAATGGTGGGTACCTCAGGATTATACAGACAAGAAATAGAGTCAATGACTCTTCACCAATGGCTGTGCTTGAATTTGTTGATTATGAAGATATTAGGAAATCCAAAGAAGTAAAAAAGTCGAAAGAGAAGAAGACTGAGAAGAAAGAAAAAGAGAAAACAACTTAAACTTTTTGCTTCCCACTTAAACCTCGAATGCATCTTTGATATGTTCGATATCTTTTTTCCCATTGTCCATGCAAAATATGCTGAGAACATCAAACCTTACAGGGGATTCTTTCCCCTGCCTTTTCAAATAGAGTAAGGCTAAATTTTTCAATTTTTGCCTTTTCCTCTTATTTACTGCCTCGAAGGGGTAGCCAAAGGAAATATCTGTTCTGGTCTTTACTTCAACAAATACTATCGTGTCGCCGTCTCTTGCAATAATATCAATCTCACCAACTGGAGTCTTGTAATTGCGTGCTACTATTCTGTAGCCCTTTTTCTGAAGGAATCTGACTGCAAGGTCTTCGCCTTCACTGCCAAGTGGTTTCATTTCCTTCCAATCTATCAAGGAGTTTTGGAATGCCCTCTATAACACTTATCTCCTTTTGACAGAGTAACTTTAAAAGCTCTCTGAATGAAGAAAACTCTTCCCAATGTCCTTTGAGATTCTCAGATAGTGTTCTGTTAAGGGTGTCACCCTTCTTATCCCAATCTACCAGGATAATAACTCTGTGGAATCTATCTTCAATATCCGTGCAAAAATCGTAAAGACTTTTACCGTTGTGAAGTATGATGATCTCACCGATTAACCCGAGTCTTCGTAAGGCTGACGCATCTTTTTTCCCTTCAACGATAACAGGGATTATTTGGTTTATCTCATGCAGGGCTTCAATGATTTTTCTTAGGCGCTCAGCCCTCTCGATATCGGTGACAGATGGTAGATTCTTCTGTGTGTTTATCATGCCTAAAATTTAGGATACAAGATGTGGATTGTACTTTGCAAATTCAATTTATTGTAGAACAAAATTAGCTTTTACATTTATACATATAATAGCAATTTTCAGCCTTAGAGGTCTAACCTAACTTTAAACTACTTGCTGAGTTGACATTCATTAAATTTTCATACTATGTTACAATATTCATTATGGCAGCTAAATTAGGTCAACTCCTCATAGCCTCTAACATTATCTCAGAAGATCAGTTAAAGGAGGCCCTTATTCTCCAGAGGAAGGAGGGAGGGAGACTGGGGACGAACCTTGTGAAATTAGGTCATATAACCGAG
>JBGQLV010000058.1:0-16368 GCA_041500225.1 Thermodesulfovibrionia bacterium
AATTATCGCATAAACAGTTTGCCCATTGACTTCAATATCCTTTTCAAATTGCCTGAATTGCATAATTCACTTACCTCCCTTGTTTTAATCAAAAAAATTTCTACTGGAATAGCTTATATTAAATAAAATTTTAGTATAACGCCTCCTGTCTGTCAAGAATAGTATCTGTTTCTTGTTTATTTCCGAATGCTATATGCAGAGTTATACCAGATATAAAAGGTGGAGACTTCAATAAGAAAGAGTGCTAACTTCACTCACCGATAATCTTTACCAACACCCTTTTTTTGCGCCTGCCGTCGAATTCGCCATAGAAAATTTGTTCCCATGTGCCGAAATCCAGTTTTCCGCTGGTAACAGCAACCACAACCTCTCTGCCCATAATCTGACGCTTCATGTGTGCATCAGCATTATCTTCTCCAACATTATGACGGTACTGGGAAACTGGTTCATGAGGGGCGAGTTTTTCGAGCCAGATATCATAGTCGTGGTGAAGTCCTGATTCATCATCGTTTATAAAAACAGATGCGGTTATATGCATGGCATTTACAAGCACAAGCCCTTCCTTAATGCCACTTTCCCTGAGACATTTTTCCACCTCAGGAGTGATGTTTATGAAAGCCCGGCGTGTAGGCACTTCAAACCACAGTTCTTTACGATAGCTCTTCATGGAATCTTCAGTTTGACTCCTTATCTCTGTTTAGTTGTATTTTGATACAAGCCTTTTCCCTGAGTTCATTGATATGTAATTTAAGACGCTGGTTTAATTCCTTCTCGGTAAGATAGTTCTCGATCTCATCTCTTACAGACTCAAATTCCTTGCCCTGAAAATCACTGAGATGTTTCCCGTAGAAGTCTGTCAGTTCTTCCTCTCTTATCCTTATGAAAGCCCTTATTTTCAGGTCGGTATATTCCCTGAGCAATTCATCCTCAGAGGGGGCCTCTAACCTGATCTTCTTTGCCTCTCTGAGAAGGAGCACCCTGTTGACCATTGTATTCAAGACCTCATCTCTTGTTACATTCGGAGTTATTCTCAGCGTGTCTGTAAATGTTTTCTCTAATTCGCTGAGGGTTATTGCATCATTGCCCACAAATGCAACTACACGGTCTTTTATCCCAGCAAATAGCGAAGGGCAGAAAGCAAAGAACAATAAGAGAGTAAGAAATAACATGAAAAAAAATACAGAACACAGTCCCCCCCCACCCATCCCTCCCCTGCCCGACGGATGGCAGGCGGGCCCTCGAGGGGGGAGGGTTAGGGATGGGGTGAAAATCTTTGCTCTATGCTCCATGCTCTTTGCTTGTTTAGAACGCATGCCCAATACTAAAATGAATCTCTCCACTGCTTTCACCTTTTTCTTTTTGAAGTTTATGTCCGTAGTCAATCCTTATAGGGCCAACCGGGGTGTTGTACCTCAAACCGAGACCTGTTGTAAATTTAATATCTGCGGGATTTATATCTTTAGTCTTTATCCATACATTGCCTCCGTCAAGGAAGGCAACAATCCCTATACCTTTTCCTAAAGATGTCCTTATTTCAAGGTTTTCCATAAGAAAGACATTCCCACCGGTAGGGTTTCCATCTGATCCTTTTGGACCAAGGGTATCCTGCTCATAACCTCTTACAGTTGTTCTGCCGCCGAGAAAGAATCTCTCTACAATTGGAAGTTCGTCAGTCTTAAGGTAACCCTGAGCAATACCACCTCTCAGCGATATGGCAAGAACAATTCCTTTGGTGAGTTTTTGATAGACATTACCATAGAACATAAGCTTTATAAAGTTTGTTTCTGACAGGAAAACAGGCGAAGTAAGTTTAAGCGAGATTCCTGAGAGGATTCCTTTTTCGGGATAAAACGGATTATCCCTTGTGTCATAAATAATTCCAAGCCTTATGCCGCTTATGACAAGTGTGCCTATATCCTCCCTGCTCAGGATAACGTCAGGTTTTACATCAAATGTATTCACGAGGGAAAACTCATAGTACAATTCAGACTTTAAACTGTCACCGATTTTTTTTTCGAACCCGGCAGTAGCAGAATGTCTTATTAATTTGTATCGGGTCTCTCTGTTGTCGATGTTTATTTCCTTTTTGTCCTCACTGAGTAAGAATGCCCTGAATTGTAAAGGTATGCCCAGAAACCACGGCTCTGAATACTGTAATACATATCGCTTCTCAAGTGAGCTAAGCTCAAACCTTAATGAACCCTGCCTGTTCATGCCCCGGAGATTCCTGTAGCTCAAATCAAAGATTCCCCTGAAGCCCTCATATTCAGCATATCCAACACTTAATTCTACTGCTCCTGCATTGCCCTCGCGCAATTTTATCAGGACATCCTTTTTGTGGTCATACTTATTAAGCACTTCCATATCAACATCTGTAAATAAATCTAATTTGTAAAGCTTTTGTCTTTCTTTAGTGAGGATGCGGTAATTAAAAGGCGTATCTTCTTTTTGTTGTAACTCCCTTTTTACTACTGCATATTTTGTGTTATTATTCCCGACAATTATTGTTTTGCCAAATAGTGTTTCAGTGCCTTCATCTATCTGGAAGGTTAAGGATGCTTTTTGACCGATGCTTGCTCTCTTTATTGATACAACTGCTTCGATAAGACCATAGGTATTGTATAAATCAATTACCTTGAATCTTGCATCAGAGATATCGAAATCGTTGTATACATCCCCCGGTTTTATATTAATTGCCTTTCTTACCTCTGCCTCAGGCACAAGATTTGCCCCGATAATGTTTACGCTCTCGATCTCTGTCTTTAATCCTTCATTTATCTTGACAATGATATCTATTTCATTAGAACCTTCTTGGTATTTTGTCTGTAACTCTTCAACATCTGCTGTCAGGTATCCGAGAGCATTGTAGAAGTCTTTAAGTGTCTCCCTGTCAGTACCAATAATGTCCGGGTTATAAATGCCTCCTTCTTTAAGGGACATAATCTCTTTAAGATTCTTCTCTGGCAGGCTTGCACCACTAAAATAGACTGATCTGACACTTACCTTGACTCCTTCAAAGATGAAGAAATTGAGACTTATGGTATCGTCGCTTGAAGTTATAACAGGCGCTATCTGTGCAAAGGGATGTCCCTCTCTGTGATAGAGGGATGACATCTTATGCACTGCCTCTTCTATAATATCATCACTAAAGTCTTCTGCCTCAAAAAAAGGCATCTCTTTAAGAAGAGCCTTTTTGGAAACAGCGTCATTGCCTTCTATTGAAATCTGCAGACGTTTACCCGGATTAACAGAAATATTAAGGGTTCCATCAGTAAAAGTGTGTGGTCCTATAAGAGGCTTGAAGTGTTTATTATTTTTATAGTATGCCTTTAACCTCTCGATGTCTTTTTTCAAAATTAAGTGGTCATATATATCTCCATCAGATAATTTCATTACTGCCTTTGCTTCATCGCCTGCACCGGAGATATTTATTTTTCTTATTCTTTCCGGGTCACCAGCATCAATCCGGAGATGTATATTTATCCTGTATGGTTCCTTTAATCTCTCGATCTCTGCATTAACATCGGCATGCGGGAAACCTCGCAGTGCTAACTCATGTCTTAGATCTACCATAGCTTTTTCAAGCATGTCGCATATCAAGACCTGGTCCTCTTTTAAGGGAAATAATTTCTTTATTGTCTTTCTGGAAAGGGGATAATCACCTTCTATATAAATGTTTTTTATAAAATTCCTTTCCTTTACAGTGATGATAACCTTTACTTTTTCTCCATCGATTGTCTCTACTGAAATATCCTCAAACAGCCCCTTCAGAAAGGCCCTTTTTATGCCTAACCTTACACTTTCTTCATTTATTGGCTTTCCGGGATTAATGTCGAGGATATAAAGGAGCTCGTCCTTACCTGTCGAGTTAAGCCCGTTGATTTCTATCTCACCGACTACTGAACCTGCAGCCTCAGAAGTAAAGAACATCAAAAAGTAAGCTGTAAAGAGTAAGCAGTAAAAAATAAGGATGAGAAACTTTTTATCTTCTGTCTTCCATTTCTTATTCATTTGAATTCGAACCTGAACTTTACATCGCCTCCTATACTTGCCTTTTCATCTCTGATTCCGATAAGGGAAATGTTTTTATCGAGTAAATATTCAAGCTTGAGCACCTGTTCTTCAGTAGATCCAACTAAGGTTGTATAGGTTACAAATAACTTATCACCAATAAGCCTTTTTGATACGGTTACCCTGGGCCCCACTGTGCCGGTGGTTTTTGAGACAGACGGATCAACCTGAAACCTGTCTAAGCCTGTTATAGTTCTCAGCCTTTCTTCAAGAACATCCTGCACCTTGCCTGTCAGGAATGACGTTGCCTCTCCTGCGCCAATACCGCCTTCAAGACCTTTAAGTTGTTTTCCTACCTGACCTACTGTAAGAAGGGCAAGGATATCCACCTCTTCGAGGTGGGGGTCGGAAGACAGGGAAAGATTGAAGTGATCCATCTGCCCTTCAAGATTCAATCTGATTGTATATCCATTTACAATACTCTCGGCTGTAAGATTCATAGCAGGCTTGATCCTGTTTGGGTCTGTAAAATCAGCGCTGGCAAAGATTATCCTGAATTCGTTATTCCTGAAATAGACGTATCCCTCTGTCGATTCAAGTCTGCCAAGCAATACAGGGCTTGATATTGATCCTTTTAATATCATATCGCCTCTAACAGTAGCCCTCGCGATGTTGTTATCAACAGAAATATTGTCACTGCCTGAAATCCTTATATTAAGTCCTGCCCTCTCAAACACGGATACCTCAGCCTTAGGTTTCTCTTTTGCTTTTGCTGTCAGAAGCCAGGTTCTCCACTCTACCATTTCTTTATACCTTGCCCTGTTTATCTTTATATCACCGGTAATGCTCTGAGCATCCAGTGTCCCGTTATATAGAAGGCTGCCATTAAAATTTATATTAAAATCCTTTGAAATTGAAGGTGTTATATTATCGAGGTTAGCTTCTAAGTAAAATCTTTTTATACGAAATGCCTTAAGGTAAACGAAACCTGATATATTTACATCGCCGCCTCCTATTTTCCCGAAAATCCTCTGCACAACAATCCTGTCACCATCTATATATAGGTAGCCGTTCATGGAACTGATGTAGGTAGGATAATCTCTAAGACCAAAAGAGGCATTTGATATATTCATCCCTCCATTTATCTCAGGCCTTTCCCATTTGCCCGTAATTGAGAAAACAAAATTGGCATCTCCCTTTAGATATCCTATTTTTTTTGACAGACCTTTCAATGGTGAAAGAGAAGAGCTGCCATCGAGCAGGATGTCGTATCCCGTGCCAATTTCCATTTCCCCCTGGAGTCTGAATGAAGTTGCGCCGCTCTTGATTGTAAATGCTGTGAAAGAGAGTTTCCTGTTATCGAGCAAAAATTTTATATCAGAGTTATTCGAAAAGGTTTGTCCAAAGAGTGAAAGTGTCAAGTGGTTTATGTTTGCCGAGGCTGTAATGTGTTTTCTATCCCCTTTCATTTCTACACGGCCTTCAAGATCAAGCTGCAGGTCTTCCGGCACATCCTTCAAGATTGAACTGACAATAAAATCATATCTGGCCGGCTGGATATATAGTTCAGCGCTCCATGGCAACTTATCGTCGAGATGTCCATTCCCTCTGAGCCTCATTTTTTCATTGAACAATGCAGCATTCAATGAGATATCTCTGTTCTTAATCGAAGCGTTTATAGTGCCGCTGCCCATATTTCTGCCTTTAAATGTACCACCTGTAACCTTAGCAGTCAGTGTAATTTCAGGGTTCTCAAAAGTGCCGTGACCTTCTGAATGAAGGCTTAAAACAGCATCATCAGGCATACGATCAAGCCCGATGTCATTCATCATGAGCTTTTCGGAAGAGGCACTGTAAGAGAATCTCTTATCAGGTGAAAGGTCACCTTCTGCAGTCAGAATGGATTTGCCCTTTGTGATTTTAACCTTTTTTAAAGAAAGCTCTTTATTTGAATATGAAAAATCCAGGGACGCAGAATCAAACGGGATCTTATATAACAGCGCCTTCTCTATAAAGGCATGTCCGGATATATCAATGTTTTTATCCTTACCCCCTATCTTGATATCTGCATTCAGCTGTCCTTTTGCTGTGAAGTCTTTATAGAATATCTGTACAGCCTGTCCAAACTCTGCGTTCTTGAGTGATGCCTTGAGGTTATACACAGGCCTTGAAAGGTCAAAGAGTTCCTTTGCTTCCGGGAAAAATATCTTACCGGTTATGATGTGTTCTTCGCCGGAAGACTTCAAGACAGATTCATGTATATCGAGGAGACTTTTTTCATATGAGAAATCAGATGTAACAGCGTCTGCCCTGTAGCCTTCTGCGGATGCATCCGATAGATTAGCCTTTCCGGATATTTTTGGATTATCGAACGAACCGGTTATTTCTCCGGAAAAATCCCCGCGGCCTTTAGCTTGTTTGTAATAAGGGAGTGTGAAATCAGAGACGTCAACTGTATAAAGCCTGTTTTTAAGGTTGAGTGTTTTATTTGTGAGATTAACTGTACCGTTCACATTGAGATTGGAAAGGGATGTATTTAAATGCATATTCGACAAAGATAAGATATCACCCCGTATGGAATAAGTTCCCTTTACATCTTTTATTCTGCCGAGGACGTTGTTTGTTGAAGGTTGATGTGCCTTATAGATAAACCATCCATCCGGGTTAAACCGGCTGCCTGATGTTGAAAGCTCTCCATCCACTTTGCCTGCGGGTATCTCAGGCTCCCATCCTATAAGTTTAAGTGCAGCACGGCTGTCGGTTGAATTAAACTTTACTTTCAGGGTAAAGAATTCAGCGCCGGGAAGATTTAAAGACGCATCGGCCTGAGCTGCACCGTTATATAACAATGCATCACCTTTTTCGAATTTCATTATTCCATCGTGGTAAAGAACCTCACAACGTAACGAATCTATATCAACGCCGAAAAGGTTTCCATTTCGAAGCCTTGCCTTTGCCTTTCCAGATATATTAGACAGATATCCTGTTACCTCACCCTGAAAATCAACAAGACCCTCTACCTTCTCCTTTACCTTAAGTAGTTCCATTAATGTCTGCAGATAAAAATCCCCATCGAGTTTTAAGTCTATAAAGATATCTTTCAACCGCTGAACACTGAATCCGCCTGAGGCTGATGAATTCTGAAGGCCTTCAAGTCTTATTTCCCCTTTTGCAGAGATCCTTCCTTCACCTCTCTGCACAAGTTTAAAAATACGTTTCATAGAATCTACAATCAGGGAGCTATCAGTTTTCAGGGTACCCTTACCTTTAGAATAAAAACCTTCACCCCTGAACCTTGAGCCATAAGAACCGACTTCAAAACGCTTTATCTCAACCATGTTACCCTTTAATACTATTGAAGCATTTACGTCACACTTAATCTCAGGCCATCCTTCTCCTTGCAGGACAAACTCTTTTACAGCCGTCTTAAGCCTGGGGTTTTCGCCCATGATTAACTCACCTGCAAGTCCTTTGATATTGACCATGCCTTTTAGATCGTTATCCCTGAGAGAAACAACACCATTAATAACCTCGATTACCTTTATCTTGACCTTAAATGCTGTCTTCCTATCTTTTTCGAGATATGTTTTGACACTTTTTATTACCTCGTCGAGTTGTTCTCTGTTTGTAGAGATATCAGGTTCCTTTATTACAAGCCTCTGAATAGAAAGACGCTTGCTTAAAAGTCCTGAAAGCTCAACATACCCTTTTACCATGTTTGCGATTAAAATTCTGTTGCCATCTTCATCGAAAACCTTCAGACCTTTTGCCTCTATAAATAATGGGAATATATTGATATAAATCTTTTGAACTATGACCTTCTGTCCGAATGCAGCCTCTAATTCAGGAAGTATAATCCTTTTAAGGGCATTTGAGATATAAGGGCCTCTCAAAGCGAGTGTTGTAAGGCTGATAATGACTGTAAAGGTTAAAAGATATAGAACCCTTTTCAGCCTTTTTTGTCTCAGCGGATCTCTGATATCATCTTTCATATTGTTATATTGTATAAAAAATTACCTATAATAGTCTTAAATTGTGTAATATAAAAAAATATAGTATGACATGTCTATTTTTAGGTCACTGAACCGGAATTGACAAAAATAATTTTAAGGCTTTAAAATTGGTCTAATTCTCAGTTTGGATGGGTCTTACAGAGGGCCAAGAAATAAAAAAGGAGGGTTTGATGCTTAAAAAGTTTTTTGCTGTTTTGTTGCTTATTTTTTTATTATCAGGGACGGCTTTAGCCTTTGAATTCTCTGCTGACACAATCTCAATATTTAAAGGTGAACATGAGACTAAAGGTAAGATTTACTTTAAACCTGATAGGTTCAGAATGGACATGAAGGTTAATGAAGATATGATTATGATTACAAGGGTAGACAAGAAGGTTATCTGGAACATAATGCCTGCTCAGAAGATGTATATGGAAATGCCATTTAATCTGAAAAACAAACCAAAGGTCGAAGAAAAGGTTGAGGGTGAGATAGACAGGAAGCTTGTTGGCAATGAAACAATAGATGGACACCCTGCAAAAAAGTATCTGATCACTTATAAATCAGATAACGAAAAGCATCAGGTTTATCAATGGTTTGCGACTGACATAAACTTCCCTGTAAAGACCTCAGCAATTGACGGTTCATGGAGTCAGGAATTCAAGAATATAAAGATTGGCTCGCAGCCGGACAGCCTCTTTGAGGTTCCAGCGGGGTACAAGAAAATGCAGATGCCGGGCGGGATGAATTTTAAATAGAATGAGGTTGGTTATCATCGGAGGAGGAATTTCCGGCCTTTCTCTGGCATACTTTCTCCTTGAGCATAAGCCTTCTTTAGATATAATTGTCCTCGAGTCCGAGAAAAAGGCAGGCGGCAAGATATGGACCGATAAGATGGATGGTTTTCTGTGTGAAGGGGGCGTCAATGGTTTCCTGGACAATAGACCTAAGACCCTCGAACTCTCTTCTAAACTTGCCCTTTCTCCGTTAAGAAGCAACAATAATGCAAGAAAAAGATACATATTTTCTGATAGGAAACTTCATCTTTTACCTGAATCACCTCCTGCATTTTTTGCTTCAAATCTCCTGAGCCTTTCCGGCCGGCTAAGGATTGTCTGGGAAATGTTTGTGCCCAAATGGACCGGAGGCGAAGAAACGCTGGCCCAGTTTGCTAAAAGAAGGCTCGGCAAAGAGGCTTATGAAAAGTTAATTGACCCGATGGCATCGGGCATTTTCGCAGGAGATCCGGAAAAAATGAGCCTGAAGAGTTGTTTCCCGAAGGTCTATAATCTCGAACAAAAATATGGAAGCCTTATAAAAGCGATGCTGAAACTTCAAAAGGAAGCTAAAAAAACAGGGAAGAAAGTTGGAGCAGGACCTGGCGGGGTTCTGACCTCTTTTTATGACGGCATGGAAACTATCATTAAAGCACTTACCGCTTATTTTGGTGAAAGAGTAAAAACAAATTCCAAAGCAGTCTCAATTGACAAAAAAGGTAATAATTATGTTATCTATCTCGAAAACGGTTCGAATATTGAGGCTGAATATGTTGCCATCGCAACACCTGCTTATGCAGCCTCTGAAATAGTAAAGGGAATTGATAAAAATCTATCCCTTACGCTTCATGAAATCAACTATTCTTCGATTTCTGTTGCGTGTTTAGGTTATAAACGCAATAAATTACAGCACTCCCTTGATGGATTCGGTTTCCTTATTCCTTTCAGAGCGGGTAGAAAGATACTTGGAACATTGTGGGATTCAAGCATATTTCCAAACAGGGCGCCTGAGGGTTATGTTTTACTCAGAAGCATGATTGGAGGGGCAAGAAAGCAAGAACTTGCATTGATGCCTGAAGGAAGGATAATCGATTTAGTCACCAGTGAACTAAAGGATATTATGGGGATAGCAGTAAACCCTGATTTTGTAAAGGTTTACACGCACAAAAGAGGGATACCCCAGTATCTCGTAGGGCACGGGAAAAGGCTTGAAATGATTGATGCAGTTATCAGCAAATTCAAAGGTTTTTATATCACGGGCAATGCTTATCGGGGGATCGGTGTTAATGATTGTATAGATAATTCATATAAGCTTGCAGAAAGGATTGTTCAGGAGATATAATTTTTGTAAATTGAAAAACCTCAAAAAAGACTATTTTATTAAAAATCGAAATATTCACAATAAAAATTTCTATTATTCTAAAAACAGGAGGTAAAATTGAAGGAACACGAGATTGTTGAATTCTTAAAAAAAGAAAATGAGGAGTTCAAAAGGCTCAGTGAAGAACACAGAAATCTTGATGGGCTTCTTGACGAGATTGACAGAAAACGCTATCTTACCCCAGAGGAAGAGGTTGAGAGGAAAAAGATTCAGAAACAAAAACTTTCCAAGAAGGATAAGATGGCAGAACTTGTAAGGGAATATAAAAAAAATCATTCGATAAATTAATGCAAAAGTGCTAAACAAAGTGTCATTGCGAGGAGTCCCGAAAGCTTTCGGGATTGACACGCCCCCGACATGTGTCGGGACTCGCGATGACGATGCAAAAGTATTTAGTGCGTCAGCTATAACTGCTAACTACTTAATCAAAGAAGGGATATTATTATCATGATGAGAAGCAGAATAATAAAAGAGGGACTTGAGCGCGTTCCACACAGGGCACTTCTTTATGCAACAGGTATTTCAAAAAGTGAGATGCGAAAACCATTTATTGGGGTTGCAACAAGTTTTACTGATATTATTCCCGGTCATATTGGCATGCGTGACCTTGAGAGATTTATAGAAAAAGGGGTGCACACTGCTGGCGGTTATCCGTTCTTTTTCGGGCTTCCCGGTATATGTGATGGCATTGCAATGGGGCATAAAGGCATGCATTATTCACTTCCATCGAGAGAGCTGATTGCAGATATGGTGGAGACCATTACTGAGGCCCATCAGTTTGACGGCCTTGTGCTCCTTACAAACTGTGACAAGATTACCCCCGGGATGCTTATGGCTGCTGCAAGGATAAATATACCATCAATAGTTGTTACTGCCGGCCCGATGCTCTCCGGCCGCCTGAGAGGAAGAAGATTATCGCTTGTTAATGACACGTTTGAAGCAATCGGAAAATATAAAAAGGGTTTGATTAAAAAGGATGAACTTGAGGCGCTTGAGATGTGTGCATGTCCCGGCGCCGGCTCATGTCAGGGAATGTACACTGCGAATACAATGGCATGTGTTGCAGAAACACTGGGAATGAGCCTTCCGAGATGCGCAACTGCATTAGCCGTATCTGCCGATAAGAGAAGAATCGCCTTTGAAAGCGGACAGCAAATTGTTGAATTGATAAAGAAAAATATCACGTCGCGAAAGATAATGACGGGGAAGGCATTTGAAAATGCGATAATGGTTGACCTTGCCCTTGGTGGTTCAACAAACACTGTTCTTCATATCCCCGCAATAGCTCATGATGCAGGCGTAGCGCTTCCACTTGAGACATTTAATATATTGAGCAAAAAGACTCCTCATCTTGCCAATATGCTGCCTGGCGGTGAACATTACCTCGAAGACCTTGACTGGGCGGGCGGAATTCCTGCGTTAATGAAGAGATTAAGAAAAAGCCTGCATAACAATATTACGGTCAGCGGTAAAACAATCTTTGAGATTGCCGATTCCGCGGAAATTACAGATGAGAATGTCATAAGGCCTCTTAACAAGGCCTATCACAGGGAAGGCGGCATTGCAATACTCAGGGGTAACCTTGCACCTGATGGGGCGGTTGTTAAACAGTCTGCCGTAAGCAAAAACATGATGAGGTTTGAAGGGGTAGCAAAGGTGTTTGATTCAGAAGAAAAGAGTATGAAGGCAATTCTTGATGGAAAAGTAAGGCCAGGTGATGTTGTTGTCATAAGATATGAAGGACCAAAAGGAGGTCCCGGCATGAGGGAGATGCTTTCTCCGACAGCAACCATTGCAGGAATGGGCTTAAGCGAATCAGTCGCACTTATAACGGACGGAAGGTTTTCAGGTGGTACAAGAGGCCCTTGTATAGGACATATATCACCAGAGGCAATGGAAGGTGGTACCATAGCTATTCTCAAAGATGGAGACAGGATAAAGATCGATATCCCAAACAGGAAGATAGATGTTCTTTTATCCGATAAAGAGATAAAAGAAAGACTTAGCAAATGGAAACCGCCAAGGCCCAAGATAACAAAGGGCTATCTTTCGAGATATGCAAGGATGGTTAGTTCCGCCGGCAGCGGGGCAGTGATGAAATGAAATTTTATTCAATGGCCTAAGGTTGCCTTCCGACCTAAATAGTGACTTAAAAATGACATGAGGGGTTTCAGGGATAGCGGACCAGACACGGATAGATTCCTCCCTAATGGCCGCAATCAAGCTGCCTCAAAGAGCCCCAAACTACACCTGCTACTGCGCAAAGCTATCATGTGATGAAAAATAATGAATATCATAAACATACACTAGGAAATTATTTAATGTAATAAGTCAACTTAGTAAACAAAATCTCCCTCTCCCTGATTCCCTCGCAAAGACTATTTTAAGTTGCTTAAATTGGCAACGTCCCCTCGTCCCCTCTGATATAGAGATGTTCAGAAGACGACTTGCTGAATATCTTATCTCAGAAGGAGCTATGTCGAAAAAGATTGCAACTTATACAGATTGTTGACTTTCTTTAAGTTATATTTAATTCTTTTTATGGTATAATTTTTTCATTTACAAAAGCTTATTATTTATCAAACAAAGTACCTCTTCGATTTGAATTGTTTTGAACCTCTTTCACAGGAATCACCACAAATAGAGAACCGTAAAGGAGGTGAGAACATAAATTACATAGTAAATGTAGTATAAGTTAAAGTTTCGGGGGATATCTTAAAATATAAAAATCGAAAGGAGAAGAGTATGAAGAATTTCAAATGGGTCATGATTATTGTTGTATCAATTTGTTTTATCATAGGCATTGTTTCTCTTGGATGGTCTGCAGAGATGCAGATGAAACCAGGGGTAACAGCGCCAATACAAGTGGCAGTACCACCTCACTGTCCTCCCGGATTTACTATGAGCGCCACTGGTGCCAGTTGTCTCCGTACCAGGCCTGCTACGCCATGTCCTTCAGGTTTCACCGTTGTATGGGGGCCATGTCTGGCACAGACTCCCGGACAATTCTCTACTGATCCTTCGTGTTCTTTCAGATGTATGCCAAATATGCCGGCTGCGGGAAGTTATAAGCTTAATTGCCCATCCGGCTATTGGCCAGCATCGCAAGGACTTAGTGTTGATGCTTGTTCAATATTATGCCTGCCTACTCACTGATTAATCCTTATAGAGTTACAGCCTTAAAGCCCCCGGATTCCGGGGGCTTTTTATTTTGCATTGGAATGACTGAAATCCGTATTTATGACAGTTCAAACTTAGGGGTCAGACTTGTTTGTTGCAATTTGATAAATTTTTTGGGTTTTAGAGTTCTGCCTTTCAAATGCAAAGTCAAGCATAAGGATTAAAAGAATAGGTTTGAATCATTTCCGAAAGAAACAAACAGAATTATCAGCTTATGCAAGACTGCGTGTTCCTGTGAGGAAGTGAGATATTTCCGAAACCTCTCAAAATCTATATTTCTATGGGAAGATAATATTCTGAGGGCTATTAACCACTTTCA
The DNA here is from genome assembly GCA_041500225.1 of Thermodesulfovibrionia bacterium. Lineage (GTDB taxonomy): Bacteria > Nitrospirota > Thermodesulfovibrionia > Thermodesulfovibrionales > SM23-35 > 0-14-3-00-41-53. Next base: position 13,660 of record JBGQLV010000058.1, read on the forward strand.
AAGTTTACCTGCTACTGCATAGGAGATTATGACAATGATGGGATACCGGACCTGATGGTAAAATTCAAACGGGCTGATGTCATAAATATTCTACCCAACGGAGACAATGTACAAATTCTCGTAACAGGCACAGTTGCAACGACTACGTTTGACATATCTTCTACAGTTATGACCCTGAAATCCCCGTGACGAAAAATGAAAGCACAGTATTTAAGCCAATTTACGTGATGTACATTTCGGAAAATCTTCAAAACATAGTGCCACGCCATATTTGTGTCGTTTTGACTATATGTTATTTCAGGATTATTTTTTTGCAACTGTAGAAGATGGGCTTGACATAAGTATTGATTTATGGGTTATGATGTATTGCTGGATGGGATAATGAAGAAAAAGGTAATGAAGGTATTAGTTATACACGGTCCTAATTTAAACCTCCTCGGAAAAAGAGAAAAAAATATCTACGGTACAAAGTCACTCAAAGATATAAATAAGGATATCCTTTCCCTTGCCTCGGATCTTGGCATTGATGTGAGTACGAAACAGTTTAATAGTGAAGGAGAGATTGTTGAAGCAATACAGAAAGGTGATTATGGTGCCTTGATTATAAACCCTGCTGCTTATACCCATACAAGCATAGCAATAAGGGATGCCATTGCAGCAGTGGATAAACCAACTATAGAAGTACACCTATCAAACATCTCCAAACGCGAGGAATTCAGGAACAAGTCTTTTATAACAGATGTTGCAGTTGGACAGATAAGCGGCTTCGGTTCTGATAGTTATCTCCTTGCCCTGAGGGCGGCAAAAAACATCCTTTCCAAGCCTAAAGGGGTCAGGTCTTGACTTTTGACATAAAAGATTTTTTAGAGTTATAGAAATTATTCCCATGAGCTTATGTCAAATGTCAAGACCTGACCCCAAACTCACTAAAATAAAGGAGTCCATTAAAAGAAAAGGGATTGATGGCTTTCTTGTTACTGATATAAATAATGTACGGTATCTTACCGGCTTTTCAGGCTCATCCGGTCTTATCTTAATTACAAGGAAGGAGACTTTTTTTGTAACTGACTTCAGATATAAAGAGCAGGCAGAAAAAGAGGTGAAAGGATGGGATATTATTATAGGAAAAGGAGATATGATTAAAACCATAAAAGGCCTCTCTAAAAAGACTGCTATTAAAAAACTCGGCTTTGAGTCTTCTATGGCCTATGAGGTTTTTAGAAGATTATCTAATATAGGTTTGAGTTTGAATGCCTTTGAGGGACTTATAGAAAGGTTAAGGGAAATAAAAGATGCTATTGAGATAAATTTAATCAAGGAGGCAGTGAGGCGCGCAGAGACTGCATTTCTTAAAGTGAAGCCATATATAAGACAGGGGATAAGAGAGCGTGCGATAGCTCTAAGGTTTGAAGAAATATTGAAAAAGAATGGTTGCAGGCATATTCCATTTGATGTAATTGTTGCATCAGGTCCGAATTCTGCTATGCCCCATGCAAAACCAACCGAAAGGAAATTGAATAAAAGTGATCTTATAATTATAGACTGGGGCGGAGAGGCTGATGGTTATTTTTCGGATATGACAAGGACCTTGCTTGTTAAAGGAGATAATGTCAGTAAAAAAAGGGAGATATATCAAATCGTATTAAAGGCAAACAAAAGGGCTATTTTAAAAATCTTACCCGGCGTAAAATCTAAGGACATCGACTTTTCTGCCAGAGAAGTTATAAAAAGGACAGGTTATAGTGAGTTCTTTGGTCACGGAACCGGCCATGGCGTTGGTCTTCAGATACATGAATTACCACGTATAACATGGAATAAGAGAGAAGTTATTAAAAAAGATATGGTCTTTACAATCGAGCCGGGTATTTATATTCCGGGACTTGGCGGAGTAAGAATAGAGGACATGGTAGTGGTAAAACCAGGCGGCCATGAAGTCCTGACAACCCTTCCAAAAGAGATCGAGATTATAAATTAGGACACTGCTGACCCTGATTCCTTAAAAATCAGCAATCTCCTGATATTTCCACCGGGAATTACTACGCAAAAATCATGCTTGATGGAAAAATTTGTGGAAAATGCTAAAATATTGTACTTTTAAATGGAGGTATTGATTTGATTTCAACGAGTGACTTCAGAAAGGGTCTAAAAGTAGAATTCAAAGGTGAACCCTGTGAGATAGTTGACTTCCAGCATGTGAAGATGGGAAGGGGCGGCGCCATTGTGAGGACGAAATTAAGGAACCTTAAAACAGGCGCTGTGCTTGAAGATACTTTTAGATCCGGAGAAAAATTAGAGAAACCAGGGCTTGAGGAAAAGACTATGCAATATCTATATGGTCAGGACGAATTATATTACTTTATGAACGTAGAGACTTATGAACAAGTACCACTTATGCCGGCGCAACTCGGAGAAGCAAAAAAATTTCTTAAGGAAAATATGGAAGTTAAAATCCTGTATCATAAAGGTATGCCGATTAGTGTAGAACTTCCAACCTTTGTTGCTCTCATTATTACAAAAACAGACCCCGCAGGATTTAAAGGAGACACGGCATCAGGAGGTAACAAGCCTGCAACATTGGAAACAGGGGCTGTAGTTAGGGTCCCCTTTCATATAAATGAGGGAGATACTATTAAGGTTGATACAAGGAAGTCAGAATACATAGAAAGGGTGAAATAATGGAACTTGAGGATTTAAAAGATCTCATCGAAC
>JBGQLV010000059.1:0-15706 GCA_041500225.1 Thermodesulfovibrionia bacterium
CTACGGATGTCTCATTCCTCAAGCCTGCCAATACCATTTTATGCTTCTCTTCTGCACTCCATTTCTTTCTTGCCATCTGCTTCCTCCTTCCGGAGGACTAACTTACCAGTTGTTCCTAATTTCGTTAAACCCTACAAAAAGGTTTTTGATGGATTCACTTACAAGAGATCCTGTAAGCACATCTATTATCCTTGCATTGTCTCCATCTGTAACCACAGCGTAAGGAATCTGATAATCCTTTATAACCCTTGCAAATGATATAACGTATCTTTCCCATGACTCTATGGCTGATGATGCACATTTTATTACCACAAAGCTTGCTGAAGGGGTGTCGACAATAAAGTCTATACTCACAGTGGCCTCACAATCACTTAGTCTTAACCTGAACTCAGGATCAATTTCTATCTCTCCCGGATTAAACTTTTTTTCTTTTGTGAGTATCTCCCATACCTTTTGCTTTACGCCTTTGAGCTGCATTATTTCAACTTGCTCCTCTGCCTTTATCCTCTCCTGTATTAACTTTTCTCTGTCTTCCAAGATAGCCTCCTGAGTTCTTCGTTGTTAAGAACAGTACTATAATACATTTTATTTATCTTCATTATTGTAAAAAATATCTTTTCTTACATCAATGAGGTAAAAGCAAAAGAAGGTTCATTTCAAATTTATAATAAACCTTTTCCCTCTCCAGGTGTTTTAAAAAGTAGGATGTTTAATAGTGGTATATAAGTTTTAAAAAGGAGGTGAAAGGTGCAAAAAATAGTTTTATTTGGAAAGAGACCCCGTGTGGTTGGAAATGGGTTTCTGGCCACTGGAAAAGATAACGATTTTTTATTTTAAGGAGGAGTACATGAAAAAAAACTTACTATAGGATTGATAACAGGTATCATTATTATGATTGCCGGGGGTGTATTAGCCGGAAATACATATGATCCTGTTATCAATGACAGGATTGCAGAACAGCAGAAAAGAATAGATGAAGGTATTGCATCTGGTCAGCTTAGTAGCGCCGAGGCTGACATATTACAGGACAATTTGAACTGGATTAAGGCTGAAGATACCAGGCTAAAGGCAGATGGAAAGCTAACACCTAAGGAAAGGGCAAGGCTTAACAAGATGCTTGATAGAAATAGCAATATGATTTACAAAAAGAAACATAATCCAATCAGGCGACTTTGCCCCCTGAGATGAGTAAATTGCTTTAAGTGAATGGAAATAGGATCCCCTTTTCAGTACGGGTTATTTCAGACCTTGCCCCCCTTTGGTCTGACGACTCATAGAGAAAAGGGAGCTTCTAATCCCCCTTTTAGTAAAAAAGGGGGATTACTAATAATATAATAAAATCAATAAGTTAGATACATTTTTAGATTATAAATAATCTAACTTCTAAGAATTGTCAATAATGTATTGAATCTTTTATAGGAAGCTTGATAAAGTAAATAAACTAATTAATAAAAATTATGCAAAGAGAGTATACGAAAGAAATTTGAAAGGAGAGATATGATATCATCACTCGACGAATTGAAAAAGGAAAGAGCGCTTATTAATTCCATCGACTGGGAAATGACACCGGAAATGGCAGTTCGGCTTTATTTGGAATGGGGGAACATCTGGGCTCGCGGGGACAAGAGGTCTGTCGTCAGATCAAGGAAAGAGTCCTCAGTTTATTTTGTAGTAAACTGCTGGAACAGGCCGTATTACATTTATCTCATCAAAATAAGCAACGAAGAAGCAGTAGATCTGGCCAAATTCGAATTGCCGGAGAGATTTGAAAAGCCGGTATGTAATTTTAAAGGTGTCTATGCACCTGATGGCGAACTCAAGGATTGGTTGAGAAAAGAATTAAACGCTGTATGATATCTTTGTCAATCTTATTCATCGAGAGACAGAGAAAAGTACTCTTCAAGAAATTCCAGCCCTCTGTCTTCCACGATCGCGTAGTAATGAGGATTTAACAATATCTGATAGCCGGTTTTGTCCTGAATCCATCCGTAACGGCAAAAGTGATGGATATCGAAATTTCTGAATACATAGCCTTTCAGTGTCAAGTTCCTGAATCAGTAAAAGCCCATATCCATCTTGCCGAATGCACCCAGCAGTTCTGTATGTCCGTATTCAGGGAAAGAGAATACAGGAAAGGGAAGCCAGATAACCATAAACCATAAACTGCAAACTATAAACTACCTGGTCTTTTCAACCCTAAAAAGGCATCTTTTCAACCGGTCTCCGTTCCGGGACATATGAGCGCTCAATCTTTCCTTCATTCCAGTCCGGTGAAACATAGAGACCACAGTAACAACTGCCGTATTCACGCACATCAGCTTCCCGGTATGCGCAGGGGCAGATGATGTCCTTATCCTTTTCGTAATTTCCGGATGCAAGACGGCACGGACAGGACATGTGCCCGTAGCGTTCTTTATTGAAGAGAAGGGATTTCAGGAGGTCAAAGACCCGCTCGGTGTCATTGTTAAAGAAATAGCCTTTCGGTTCTTGTGCTTTCTTTAGTATATCGTGAAGTTGTTCTGTATTCATATAAGCCCCAGTAGCTTTTTGATCTCATGTTCCTGATATCCAACAATGACCTTGTCCCCGATAACGATGGTCGGGAATGTGCAACGCGGATTGAATTTCTTTACATCCTCAAGGATGGCATACCGCTCATCTTCAGGGAGCAGGTCAACGTCAGTGAATTCATACTGTACACCACAGGCATTGAGGAGTTTTTTGGTAGCCTTGCAATGTATGCAGGTGCTTAATGTGTAAATCCTGACCTTTGCGAGCATGGAGAATCCTCCTTTGATTATTGGAAATGGAACAGCTTTTTATGAAATACTACCATAAGCATACTGCCTTGGCAATATGACACAGTGTTTTTGTCAAGCCAAAATAGAAATGTACTATTTTAGTTTTTCAGGTTAATGAAGATAAATCCTCCTCGTTGGTCTTCTATTCCACTCATCCCATCTTTTCCGCGATGATCTTTTAAAGGGATTGCAGCTCGGTTATTAACAATCCTCAAGTATTTTATCGATTTTACTGTTCTATATGTTCCACGTGGAACAAGTCTTAAAAAATTAGGTTTATTTCAGAAAAGGAAAATTGATGTTCCACGTGGAACAAGTGAAGAATTAACTTTTTAGTGAAATAGGCCGGTAATTTTCGATGGATATATAAAAGCTTGAGATTGCTTCACTTCGTTTGCAATGACAAAACATTTTTTCGCACACCGTCATTGCGAGGAGGTCGTTACGACCGACGAAGCAATCTCCAGTGTTTGTGCATTCACCGAGAATTGCTCAGTGAGATTGAACGCTATTTTTCAGCATATCTTAAATAAAGCTGATTTTTACGTGAAAAAATAGATTTTAAAAGAGAGGCTGAACTCAAGGTTCAGCAGGTATGGGGCCTTCAGCCGCCTCCGCTGAATCCAGAGTGTGACCCATCCGAAGAAGAAAATCCAGGATCAACTGAGCAAAAGCCATTAAAGATAGATATCTTTTTCTTAACATCACTTGAGCCACATCTGGGGCATGCAGTATCTTTCTCTGTGATACCTACCCGCTGAAGAAGCGAAAAATTCTCATTGCATTTCTTACATATATACTCGTAAATCGGCATACTTACTTACACTCCTAAAGGTTGATATTTTATTTTGCATATCAGGAATCTTAAAGTCAAGAGCTACCTTATTTTAGAACCTCACCAACTTTCTCTCTGAATTTTTTAGGGTGTGTTCCCTCCCAGTAAATCTTACCACAATCACTGCATTTCAGAAATACATTGAAATTAAGGAAAACAAATTCAGGGACAAAATCTTTTATCTCTATTTTATCTGAAATCTTTTTGAGCAGGCCATTACATTCAACGCATCTGCTGAGAGGATTAAACTCTTTTAATTTTAGTGTATCTATTACCTCAACGAGCTGGTTGTAAGAATCATTTGCCTTTATTAGCAAATAATCCTTAACCGCTTTTATTTTTACAAGGCGAGTGTCTCTTGTTAAGATAAGCCTGTTTTGTTCCCTGGCAATCCTGATAAGCCTGCTGTCGCTTATATCACGGTAATATAATGTGTCGAATCCTAAAAACCTCATCCACCTTGCAAGTCTGCCGAGCATGGCGTCTGCGACGAAGCGCAAATCTCGTAAGGCGTTAGGCGTAAAGGGATTTTCTATCTCCTCACGTCTCACGCCTCGCGTATTCTACTCTTCAACTGCTGGTTCGGGAAGTAGCGGCTGGAATTCTCTCTTCACAAAGGTGTTTTTATATTTAGGCATACCAGTGCCAGCAGGTATTATTCTTCCCATAATCACGTTCTCTTTAAGCCCTCTGAGTTCATCCATGGCACCACTGATAGCAGCCTCTGTGAGAACCCTCGTTGTTTCCTGGAATGAGGCGGCAGATACAAAACTGTCTGTTGATAAAGATGCCTTTGTTATACCAAGCAATAGTGGTTTACCCTGAGCTGGTTTACCACCCTCAGACTTTACCCTGATATTCTCCTCCTGAAATACCCTTCTATCTACCTGTTCACTTATAAGAAAAGTCGTATCTCCAGGGTCTTCTATCCTGACCTTTTTCATCATCTGTCTAACAATTACTTCTATGTGTTTATCGTTAATAGAGACACCCTGCAGTCTGTAGACTTTCTGGACTTCATCAACAAGATAGCTCTGAAGTTCTTGTGGCCCAAGTATATCAAGTATGTTATGGGGGTTTACTGCACCATCCATAAGCGGTTCTCCAGCCCTTACCCAGTCACCTTCATGCACACTCACATGTTTGCCTTTTGGAATAAGATATTCCCTTGTATTATCTCCTCCCTTAACAACAACAACGCGTAATCCTTTATGTGCGCCTCTGAACTCTACCATTCCATCTATCTCTGTGACTATTGCCTGTTCCTTTGGCCGTCTTGCCTCAAAAAGCTCAGCAACCCTTGGAAGTCCACCTGTTATATCCTTTGTCTTTGTTGTCTCCCTCGGTATCTTAGCAAGTATGTCGCCCGGAAATACCGTATCGTTTTTATCAACGAGTACGTGTGCACCTGATGGCAGGAGATACCTTGCAAGGTTATTTGTCCCTGGTATCTTTAGGGTTACCTTTCCATGTTCATCCTTGATCGAAATCCTCGGACGCATATTTGCAGGATAGTCTATTATCACCTTATGTGAAATGCCTGTTGTTTCATCAACCTCTTCCTTAACTGATACTCCCTCAACAATGTCGCCAAGTGCAATTTTCCCACCAAGCTCTGTAAGTATTGGAGTAGAATAAGGATCCCATTCGACGAGCCTTTGCCCTATTTCAACCTTCTGTCCATTCTTACCCATCAGTTTTGCGCCATAAACAACAGAATACTTCTCTTTTTCCCTGCCTTTTGAATCCACGACAGCAATGCTTCCATTCCTATTCATAACAACAAGAAGGCCTTCCCTGTTTTTTACAGTACTGATATTTATGAACTTTATAGTGCCAGAGTTTTTTGCCTCAAGTACTGTCTGTTCTACTACTTTTGAAGCTGCACCACCGATATGGAATGTTCTCATTGTAAGCTGAGTGCCCGGCTCTCCAATAGACTGGGCTGCAATTATTCCTACAGCTTCACCTATTTCAACAGGTTCACCCCCTGCAAGGTCCATACCATAACACCTTGTACATACACCAAACTTTGCCTGACACGTAAGCACAGACCTTATCTTAACCCTGTCTATGCCTGCATCGATAATCTTCTGTGTCAGCTCCTCATCTATCTCCTGATTCCTCTTGATTATAAGTTCTTTGGTTATTGGGTCTTTTATATCCTCAACAGTAATCCTGCCGAGAATTCTCTCCTCAAGAGGCTGTATTATCTCTCCACCTTCTACAAGAGATGTGACAATTATGCCTTCGGTTGTTCCGCAGTCGACCTCAGCGATAATAACATCCTGGGCAACATCAACAAGCCTTCTTGTAAGATAGCCTGAGTTTGCAGTCTTAAGCGCTGTATCAGCAAGGCCCTTCCTCGCGCCATGTGTGGAGATAAAATACTGCAAAGGGGTTAACCCTTCTCTAAAGTTTGCGGTTATCGGTGTTTCTATAATCTCACCAGAAGGTTTTGCCATTAATCCTCTCATGCCTGCAAGTTGTCTTATCTGGGCAGTGCTTCCTCTCGCACCTGAATCAGCCATCATAAAGATGCTGTTAAATGACCTTCTATCTTTGAGTTCTTCTTCAGAAAAGGTCTTACCCTCTTCTGCCCCGAGTTCCTTCATCATCTCGTCAGCGACCTTTTCAGTCACGTTTGCCCATATATCAATCACTTTATTGTAGCGTTCACCATGTGTTATAAGGCCATCTGCATATTGTTTCTGAACCTCGATGACTTCCAGTTCTGCATTATGTATAAGCTCAGGTTTAGTTGACGGCATGTGCATATCAGCCATACATATAGATAAACCTGCCTTTGTTGCATATTCAAACCCAAGTCTCTCAAGATTATCGAGGAACACAACAGTATCACGTTTGCCTGACTTCTTGTATATATACTCTATAATCTTTCCGAGTTCTCTTTTTGTCATATCCTTATTGATCATAGAAAATGAGATTCCCTTAGGCAGTATCTCGCTAAAGATAATCCTGCCAGTTGTTGTCTCAACAAACTTTCCATCCATTCTTACCTTAATCTTTGCATGTTTATCCAGAATCCCGGCATCATAAGCAATCCTGACATCTTCAGGGTCAGCAAATATCTTTTCATCACCCTTTGAACCCTTTCCTTCCTTCATAAGATAATAAATACCAAGGACCATATCTTGTGTTGGAACTAATATTGGTTTTCCATTCGCAGGAGACAAAATATTATTGACAGACAGCATAAGTACCCTTGCCTCTATCTGAGCCTCTGTTGAGAGAGGCACATGAACAGCCATCTGGTCGCCGTCAAAGTCTGCATTAAAAGCGGTACAGACAAGCGGATGCAACTTTATAGCCTTACCCTCAACGAGGACAGGGTCAAATGCCTGGATACCAAGCCTATGTAAAGTTGGTGCACGGTTAAGTAGAACTGGATGCTCCCTTATTACCTCTTCGAGTGCATCCCATACCTCAGGACGCTCTTTTTCTACAAGCTTTTTTGCTGCTTTTATCGTGGTTGCGTATCCTTTTTCTTCGAGCTTATTAAAAATGAACGGCTTGAATAGTTCCAAAGCCATCCTTTTTGGGAGACCGCACTGGTGGAGCTTGAGATCAGGGCCCACAACAATAACAGACCTCCCTGAATAATCAACACGCTTCCCTAAAAGGTTCTGCCTGAATCTACCTTGCTTGCCCTTTATCATGTCGCTCAGAGATTTAAGAGGTCTCTTTGTCGTGGTTTTTAGAACCCTGCTCCTCCTGCCATTGTCAAAAAGTGCATCAACAGCTTCCTGGAGCATCCTTTTTTCGTTTTTGATAATTACACTCGGTGCTTTAAGCTCTGTCAATCTCTTAAGTCTGTTATTTCTGTTTATAACCCTTCTGTAAAGGTCATTAAGGTCAGAAGTAGCAAAACGCCCTCCTTCTAACGGCACAAGCGGCCTAAGGTCAGGAGGTAAAACCGGAATGACATCCATAATCATCCAATCTGGTTTATTCCCGGATTTTCTGAATGCTTCCACAACCTTCAGTCTCTTTGTGAGCTTCTTTTTAACACCCATCGATACTGATTCATTTATCTTCGTCTTGAGTTCTGCATAAAGAGCATCAAGATCAACTACTCTTAAAATTTCCCTTATTGCCTCAGCACCCATTCCAGCTTTAAATCTTGATCCATACTCTGAGGTTTTTTTCTTATAATCTTCCTCAGTTAGTAGTTCCTTTTCTTTAAGTGGAGTATCGCCCGGATCAATAACTATATAGTTTTCGAAGTAAAGAACTCTTTCAAGATGCCGCATGGTAATGTCGAGAAGAGTACCAATCCTGCTTGGCACACCCTTTAGAAACCATATATGTGCAACTGGGCTTGCAAGTTCAATATGTCCTAAACGTTCTCGTCTCACCTTAGATTGTATGACCTCGACCCCACATTTGTCGCATACAACCCCTCTGTGCTTCATCCTTTTGTATTTACCACATATACATTCCCAATCCTTTATAGGCCCAAAAATCTTTGCGCAGAAAAGACCGTCTCTCTCTGGTTTAAAGGTTCGATAATTTATAGTCTCAGGTTTTTTTACTTCGCCGTAAGACCACTCTCTTATCTTTTCAGGTGAAGCAAGCCTTATCCTTACTGCTTCGAAGTCTGTAGGATCCTTAGGCCTCTGAAAAATAGCGTATATATCTTCTGTCAAGCTATTCCCCCTTGCCTTTTTTCTCCAAAAGTTCTACATCAAGTCCGAGACTCTGGAGTTCTTTTATTAATACATGGAAAGATTCAGGAACCCCTGGTTCAAGGGTTGCATCGCCTTTCACTATTGCTTCATACATACGTGCCCTGCCTGTAACATCATCACTTTTGACTGTTAGAAACTCCTGAAGTGTATAAGAAGCTCCATATGCCTCGAGTGCCCATACTTCCATTTCACCGAGCCTCTGACCACCAAACTGTGCCTTCCCCCCGAGAGGTTGTTGTGTAACCAGTGAATAAGGCCCAATAGAGCGGGCATGTATTTTATCATCAACAAGGTGGTGTAACTTCATCATGTACATGTATCCAACTGTTACCGGCGTGTCATAGGGCTCTCCTGTTCTGCCTTCATAAAGTGTTATCTGACCTCTTGTAGGAAGTCCAGCCTTTTTGAGGAGAGCTTTTATTTCTGCTTCTTTTGCACCCTCAAATACAGGGGTTGCAATGTAAAGTCCGAGGGCCTTTGCTGCCCAGCCAAGATGCGTCTCGAGTATCTGCCCAACATTCATTCTCGATGGCACACCGAGAGGATTAAGAACAATGTCAACAGGTGTTCCATCCGGAAGATAAGGCATGTCTTCATCCATCAGAACCATTGCAACTACTCCTTTGTTACCATGACGACCTGCCATCTTATCACCTATCTGGACTTTTCGTTTCATCGCAATATATATCTTTACTACTTTATTCACCCCTGGGGGTAGTTCATCACCCTTCCTTATTTTATCAATCATTTCATCATACCTTGACTCGAGATAGCGAATGTAATGATTAACCTCACTGTTTATAGACTCTATCTTTTCGCGTAAACCGCTATCTTCTATCTTTACGCGCATGAGATGCTCGTTCTTAATCCTTTCGAGATGCTTTTCTGTAAGTTTCTTTCCTTTTGAGCATATAACGTCTTTTGTCTTAGAATCCTTGACATCCTCTGAAACAGTATGCCCTACAAGAAGTTCTCTCAACTTCCTGAACTTCTCATCCTTAATTATTCTTACCTCTTCTTCAAGGTCTCGCTGTAGCCTTTGTATATCCTCTTCTTCTATGCTTTTCGCCCTCTCGTCCTTTTCTGTCCCTTTCCTTGAAAATATCCTTACATCAACTACCGTTCCCTCTATCCCCGGTGGTACATAAAGACAGCTTTCTTTAACCTCTTCTGCCTTTTCGCCGAATATGGCACGCAGGAGTTTTTCTTCCGGTGTTAGCTGTGTTTCTCCTTTAGGCGTAACCTTACCTACAAGGATATCTCCAGGCTTTACCTCTGCACCCATCCTGATTATTCCGCTTTCATCGAGGTCTTTTAAGGCTTCTTCTCCAACATTCGGGATATCACGGGTAATGTCCTCTGGTCCAAGCTTAGTTTCCCTTGCCTCTATACTGAACTCTTCAATATGCACTGATGTAAAGACATCTTCCTTAACGAGTCTCTCACTGATAAGTATTGCATCTTCAAAATTATAGCCACCCCACGGCATAAACGCGACAAGGACATTTTTGCCAAGGGCAAGCTCTCCAAGGTCTGTAGATGGACCATCAGCAAGTATCTCGGCTGCTCCAACAACGTCACCAATATTAACTATTGACCGCTGGTTAATACTTGTTGCCTGATTTGACCTCTGGAACTTTATAAGATTGTATATCTCGACTCCTCCCCCATTTTCTGAACTCTTTACAACAATCCTCGATGCATCAACACTTTCAACAATCCCCTTGCGCTTTGCAAGTACAAGTGCACCCGAATCTCTCGCTGCAACATGCTCCATCCCGGTACCCACTATCGGGGCCTCTGGCTGCAGTAAAGGAACTGCTTGTCTCTGCATGTTTGAGCCCATTAAAGCCCTGTTTGCATCATCATTCTCAAGAAATGGTATAAGAGATGCAGAAACACCAACAATCTGTTTCGGAGATACGTCCATGTATTGTACTTCCTGAGGCGATACCATCTTAAAATCTCCACCAACCCTGGCAGAAACTGTCTCTCCAGTCAGATTCTCCCTTTCATCCATAGGAGACGTAGCCTCTGCAATTACATAATTTTCACCATCTATGGCATTAAGGTACTCTATATCTTTTGTAATCCTGCCGTTCACAATTTTTCTATATGGAACTTCTATAAACCCATAATCATTCACCCTCGCATATGTTGCAAGAGAGGTTATTAGTCCGATATTTGGACCTTCAGGTGTTTCTATCGGACATATTCTTCCGTAGTGTGTTGGGTGTACATCCCTTACCTCGAAGCCTGCCCTCTCTCGTGTAAGACCACCAGGGCCGAGGGCTGAAAGCCTTCTTTTGTGTGTAATCTCGGACAGAGGGTTTGTCTGATCCATAAACTGACTTAACTGGCTCGAACCAAAAAACTCCTTTATGGCAGCCATTACAGGCTTAGCATTTATTAAGTCATGTGGCATTGCTGTCTCGAGGTCTGTCAGGGTCATCTTTTCCTTTATCGTTCGTTCCATCCTGACAAGCCCTATCCTGAACTGATTTTCGAGGAGTTCTCCGACCCTCCTAATCCTCCTGTTTCCAAGATGGTCTATATCATCAACTTCTCCCTTCCCTGTTCTGAGACCAAAAAGATATCTCACTATCTCTACTATGTCGTTATCTGTTAGTACCCTGGTTTCTAATGAAACATTGATACCAAGCCTTATATTTAATTTCAATCGTCCAACTGGAGAAAGGTCATATCTTTTAGGGTCAAAAAATAATCCATTAAATAAGTCCTTTGCAGCAGCTAAGGTTGGCGGCTCGCCAGGTCTCAATTTTTTGTATATCTCAAGATGTGCCTCTTCCTGCGTGCTAACTTTGTCTGTTAGAAGAGTGTCTCTTAGTGAAGGGAGATAGTGGACACTATCTATGAAAAGTAGGCTGAGTGAGTTAATCTTAAGAGAGAGGATTCTGTTAAAGGCATCTTCTGTAATAACCTCATTACCCTCTACTACTACCTCTCCAGTCGAAGGATCAATAATGTCTTTCAGGGTAATCCTGCCAAGGATTTCGTCCTTAGATATAGGGATTGTTTTAATTCCGGATGCCTCCATCTTCTTGATTGCACCTTTTGTAATTTTACTTCCTTCCTTAACAATCAGCTCTTTTGTATCAGGTACAAATATATTCTGGATAGTCTTGAGTCCTATAAGGACTTCGCTTACAGCACGCGTAAATTTAGTGCCACTTATATTTATTGCCTCTATAGGATAAAAAATCTTTAATAGATCTTCGTTCGAATACCCCAAAGCCTTGAGGACTATTGTTGCAGGAAGTTTTCTCCTCCTGTCGATTCTCACATACAAGATGTCCTTTGCATCAAACTCAAAGTCAAGCCATGAACCCCGTGAAGGGATTACCCTCGCAGAATAAAGAAGTCTTCCACTGGAATGTGTTTTACCTTTATCATGGCTGAAGAATACACCGGGTGAGCGATGAAGCTGACTGACAACAACACGTTCTGTCCCGTTTATTATAAAGGTTCCAGTATCGCTCATTAAAGGCATTTCACCGATATAAACATCTTCCTCCCTTGATTCCCTTAACCTCTTATTTTCCTTTGGTTCAAATTCCCAAAGGTTAAGCTTTACTTTTATCTTCAGCGGGGCAGCATAAGTAATCCCTTTCTGTAAGCAGTCCCGGACACTGAATTTTGGTTCGCCCATCATATAGCCCAAAAATTCGATAGAGGCTGTCTCGTTGTAATCCAGTATCGGAAATACACTCAAGAATGCAGCTTGCAACCCGGATTCTTCTCTTTTATCTAAAGGAATATCCTTTTGTAAAAATTTCTCATAGGACCTCTTCTGTATCTCTATGAGGTTTGGGATTTCTAGAAATGGGCGAACCTTTCCAAGGTTTAATCTTTTTCTAAGAACCCTTGACATATGTCTCCTTTTTACCCAGTTAGGGGATTCTTTCTAACGGGGTTTACTTGATTTCTACTGTTGCACCCTGTTCTTCGAGTTTTGCCTTTATTGATTCAGCCTCCTCTTTTGAAACACTGGTTTTTACAGGCTTTGGAGCTCCATCAACAAGGTCTTTAGCCTCTTTTAGGCCAAGAGAGGTAAGCTCTCTCACAACCTTAATAACCTGAATCTTCTTTTCACCAGCAGCAGAGAGGATTACATCAAAGCTTGTTTTCTCCTCGGCTTCTGGTACAGATGCTCCAGCAGCAGCTCCTGGCATAGCAGCCACAGCAACTGGTGCTGCAGCAGTTACGCCATATCTCTCCTCGAACTCTTTTATAAACTTTGACATGTCGAGAATCGTCATATCGTCAATAAACTCAAAAACCTGTTCTTTTGTCACAGCCATGTTAAACCTCCTTATTATAAATAATTTTTATCAATTAATTCAATATACTTATCACTTTTGGGCCTTATCTTTTAGTGCGTTCATTGCATAAGTAAAACTACTTACAGTTGCATTAAGCACGCCAGCCAATTTACTGAGAGGTGCCTGAATCGCACCTGCAAGCATGGAAAGCAACACATTCCTCGGCGGTATCTCAGCAACAGTTCTTAAATCATCTGATGCGCAGAACCTGCCTTCTATGACACCACTATTGACCTTGAGTTTTTCGTTCTTCTTTGAATACTCAAGTATCTTTTTTACTGTCAGCACAGGGTCGTCGTAGCTGATAGCTATGCCTACAGGCCCCTTGAAAGAATCCTTTGCAACTGCTACAGGTGTATGCTGGGACGCGATCTTGGCCAGGGTGTTTTTAACTATTCTGTACTCAAAGTTTCCATCCCTCAGTAGTCTCCTCAACTCTGAAAGCTCAGCAACGGTCAACCCTCTATAGTCTGTGAAGATTACGGCCTTTGCTCTATCGAACCCGTCTTTCAGTTCTTTGATAACCTGTTCTTTTTTCTCCCTCTTCAGTTTATACCCCCTTTCCCAGAGATGCTATGTCAACGGCTATCCCCGGTCCCATAGTTGATGAGATAGATAGCTTTTTAAGATATTTACCCTTACTCGTTGCTGGTTTTGCTTTTATTATTGATTCTATTACTGTTTTAGCATTATCGTGCAATTTCTTGATATCAAAAGAGACCTTACCAATCGGGACATGTACAATCCCTGCTTTTTCAGCTTTATATTCTACCTTCCCAGCCTTTATCTCTTTAACAGCTCTCGCTATATCGAAGGTTACAGTGCCAAGTTTCGGGTTTGGCATAAGTCCTCGTGGACCGAGTATCTTGCCTAATTTCCCTACAAGACCCATAATATCAGGGGTTGCAACAGTCTTGTCAAAGTCAAGCCATCCCTTGCTTATCTTCTCGACAAGGTCTTCCGCGCCAACAACGTCAGCACCTGCGTCTATGGCCTCTTTTTCTTTTTCTCCTTTTACAAAAACCAGAACCCTTACTTTTTTGCCCATGCCATGTGGAAGGACAACAGTGCCTCTTACCATCTGCTCTGATTTCCTCGGGTCAATGCCAAGATTTATTGCTAAATCAATGGTCTCATCGAACTTGGTATAGGACGATTCCTTTATAAGGCTTATTGCATCTTCAAGTGAGTATTCTTTACCTATTTCAATCTTTTCTCTTGCGGCTTTTATCTTCTTACCCATATTTACCTCTTTAATCTTTTATTTCTATCCCCATACTTCTCGCGGTGCCACTTATTATCTTTACCGCTTCATCCGGCGAGTAAGCATTAAGATCTGGAAGCTTTCTCTGTGCAATTTCTCTTATTTGTGCTGACGTAACCTTCCCAACTTTTTCCTTATTAGGAATACTTGATCCCTTTATGATACCAGCAGCTTTCTTTAGAAGATCAGAAGCAGGAGGTGTTTTTGTTATAAATGTAAACGACCTATCGGCGTAAACAGTTAAAACCACGGGCACTATGGTATCTCCAAGTGCCTGAGTCTGGGCATTAAATGCCTTACAGAACTCCATTATATTAATACCGTGAGGACCGAGAGCCGGGCCTACAGGTGGTGCAGGGTTTGCTTTCCCCGCAGGTATCTGAAGCTTGACCTGAGCGATTATTTCTTTCTTAGCCATAAACCCTCCATACTTATTAAATCCCAAATTTCAAATATCCAAACCCCAAACAAATTCCAACCTCAATGTTTCCAAACTGGAAACTGTTTGAGGCTGTTTTGGATTTCGAATTTTGGATTTTGTATTTATTGTTATTCATGCCCTCTCCACCTGAAAAAAATTAAGTTCAACAGGTGTCTGTCTGCCAAATATGCTTACCATTACGCAAAGCCTGGCATGGTCTATATCAACATCCTCAACAGTACCAAGAAAATTAGTGAAAGGGCCATCAACAATTCTGACACTCTCTCCCTTCTGGAATTGTGTCTTGACCTGTGGTAGAGGCCCCTTCTCTATCTGCTGAAGTATCACTGCAACCTCTTCCTCGGAAAGAGCAACAGGTTTTGTTCCACCTACAAAGCCTGTTACACGTGGGGTACTTCTGATGAGATGCCATGTCTCATCGTCCATTTCCATCTCCACAAGTATATATCCAGGATAAAATTTCTTATCACTTTCTTTCCTTTTACCTCCTTTTAACTCTATAACCCTTTCTGTAGGTATAAGTATCCTTGATATCTTATCTGTTAGATCTTTTCTCTCTCTCTTTTCTTCTATTGTAAGTTTTACCTTTTCCTCAAAACCTGAATAGGTGTGAACAACATACCAGTTTTTTTCCATAGTTTTACCGCAATGCTATCCCTACTAATTTTGCAAGGCCGAGATCAACAATGCCCAAGAATAATGAAATCACTATTACTGTGATGATTACAACCCATATGGAACCGATAAGTTCATCCTTTGAAGGAAAAACAACCTTCTTTACCTCAACCTTTACTTCCCTGAAAAATTCCTTAACTTTGTTTAACATGATATCCTTTAATCTAACAGGTTTAAGTTGTTAATCATAACTTATAATTTATGCCTTTAAGTGGCAGGCCAGGAGGGATTTGAACCCCCAACCCTCGGATTTGGAGTCCGACGCTCTATCCGTTAGAGCTACTGGCCTATGCCTTTATCTCCTTGTGTAATGTATGCCGCCTGCAATGCCTGCAGTATTTCTTTAACTGGAGCTTGTCAGTGGTGTTCTTTTTATTTTTCATACTCGAATAGTTCCTGTTTTTGCACTCTGTACATTGAAACAATATTATATCTCTCATGGTTTTCTACTCCAGTACCTCAGTAACAACACCGGCGCCTACAGTCCTTCCACCCTCTCTTATAGCAAACCTTAACTCCTTTTCCATTGCTATCGGTGAGATTAGTTCTACTATAAGAGTTACGTTATCGCCGGGCATTACCATCTCTGCACCCTCAGGTAAGTATGCTACCCCTGTTACATCCGTTGTCCTGA
>JBGQLV010000060.1:0-15474 GCA_041500225.1 Thermodesulfovibrionia bacterium
AATGTTTTTCGGTTTAATTCTTCCTGAAGTGGACTCCTTTATCCTATGTTATAATTATGCAGATTTGAACTGGTAATCATTACGGGGGAAAGGTGCCTTTACCATTATTTACAAAAAATCTTGCAGATCAGAAGATAAAAAAGTATTGTGATAACCGAGTCCCTCCCCATGTGCGGAACGAAGTAAGATTAACACATAAATTCAGAGGGAACAGTATCACTAT
The DNA here is from genome assembly GCA_041500225.1 of Thermodesulfovibrionia bacterium. Classification (GTDB taxonomy): domain Bacteria; phylum Nitrospirota; class Thermodesulfovibrionia; order Thermodesulfovibrionales; family SM23-35; genus 0-14-3-00-41-53. Next base: position 224 of record JBGQLV010000060.1, read on the forward strand.
TTATGAAGAAAGAGTGCCATGGAAAAAAGACATGAAAGAATGGCCTTCTCATTCAATTGCACAGATTCGATATGACGAAAAGACTGGCAAATGGTCATTATACTGTGCCGATAGAAATAGCAAGTGGCATAAATATTATGGTTTGGGGCCTACACAGGATCTTGATGTAATATTAAATGAGATAGACAAGGATCCTACTGGAATTTTCTGGGGTTAACTCCTTACTGTGAAAGCGATAATGTTCAGAAAAAGCTAACTGGGGTTTTTACAAAAACAAAATCATCAATTTTGAAACCAACAAAGGGGACGGTTCTAATTTTCTTTATCTTCATCTTTTCTTGGCCTACCTATTGGGTTTATCACCGCTCCAACTTTATATTGCTTTGTCACTTTCTCTATGAAATCGTCATTCCATACACTACCCTTCTGTTCATCTCGCCCTTCATCGCATCCTTCTCCCTAAGCATCCCATTTATAAATTCCCTGTATTTCTTTCTGCGCTCTGATTCATCTTTTGATAGTTCTTGGCATGTGGTTAATTTATTAGATTTACTCATCTTTGTCAATAAATTAGAACCGTCAGGCTGTCCCAAAATGGAGGCATGAAATCTGCTATAATTTTATAAAACATTTGAAAGGAGCAGATGCGTGTCATTCAAAGAATATAACCAAGACCAGCCATTTCTCCTGCCTTTATCGTTATATGATTTTCTGACTGATGGGCATTTAGCACAAGTAATAAACGATATAGTCGACGAACTTGATCTTAGAGAACTTTATGCAAGGTATTCAGATTTAGGTTGTTCTGCCTATCATCCACAGATGATGCTGAAGGTGCTTTTTTATGGATATGCTATGGGAGAGAGGAGTTCTCGTGTAATAGCTCATAGGATAAAGAGCGATGTAGCATACATGTATTTAACAGCCCTTCAGCAGCCGGACTTCAGAACTATAAACAGATTTCGTAAAGACAATATAGATATACTCAAGGGATTATTTGTTCAGATAGTAAGGCTTTGCATAGAGATAGGCATGGCAAATGTAGGGACAATAGCGATAGATGGAACAAAACTAAAGGCGAATGCATCTTATCGGAAGACAAAGAGAGTTGCCGATATAGATAAAGAGATAGAGATTATAGACAAACAGATAGAAGCCATACTCAAGGAATGCGATGAGACTGACCAGAAGGAAGACGAGGTGGCAGGACAAGACAGAAGCATCTATGAAGTAGCCGCTGAATTAAAAGAAAGGCAGAAATTAAAAGAAAGACTCCAGAGGGCAAAAGGAAAGGTGCTGGCTAATAACTCAAAGGAAATAAACCTTACAGATGGAGAAGCAACGACGATGTTACACAAAGGTTATAGACCCGAACCCTCATATAATGGGCAGATAGCAGTAGGGGGCACCGGAGTAATAGTAGCAGCAACACTTACCACTAATCCGGCAGATTATGAGGCATTAAAAGAACTGATAGAGGAGACAGAGACAAATACAGGGGGAAAGCCATTGGAGGTGCTTGCAGACTCGGGATTTTCATCCTATGAGAATTTAGAGTATTTAGAGGACAGTGGTATAAATGGCTATATACCTGATCAAAAGACGGAGAGCATACGGAAAGGCACATGCCAGCATCCTGAATTTCACAAGAGCAGATTCAGATATAATGAAACTGATGACACATATACATGCCCGATGGAGAAGACACTTACATATAAAGGATTAATGAAAAGACAAGGGAAGCCTGACATAAGGATTTACCGATGCGATGCATGTTCAAAGTGTGAAAGAAAGGCAGAATGCACAAAGGCAGAATACAGGACAATAGGCTTGGATCCGAGAGAATATCTATTTGAGAAGATGCGGATTAGATTAGGCACGAAAGAAGGGAAGGGGAAATATGGCAAGAGGAAATATCTTGTAGAGCCTGTATTTGGAGATATGAAATACAATCAGAATATGAGGCAGCTTTTATTGAGAGGCAAGCTGAAAGCTAAAGGAGAGTTTCTGATAATGTGCATAGCTCATAATCTAAAGAAGATAGCAAGGTATTTAATTGGGACAGGCAACAGCAATCCAATGCCATGCCCAATATGATACGGCAGATGTTTTTTGATATCTGTTCTGTATAGAATCTGTAAAATCAGAGCGTTATTCAGAGCATTATGATAAATTGTTGGGTTGAGGGTAAGAAAAGGTTGGTTTTGGGAAGTATTTTGGGACAGCCTGACGTGCACATTTCTATGTGAAAGCGGTAATTGAAACTTGTACTGGCGTGTCTGCTATATCAAGTCTTATCCATGATAATTGAAGGGCAAAATATCCGATGATTCCGTCCTATGCCCTTCAGTACACTAATATAGATAGCTGCCAAAGATTCCATATACTATTCTATATTTGTGATAAAATAAGTTTAATTTTAAGGCATTCTCCAATTGAAAGTAGCTAATTTATACAGTTTTAATGATATCCGCATAGAGGATATCCCTATTCCTGAGGTAGGCCCAAAGGAGGCTCTTCTTAAGACAAAGACCTCAGGGATATGTTCAGGTGATGTCATGTCATGGTATATAGAGAAAAAGGCTCCATTGGTTCTGGGACATGAGCCATCAGGTGAGATAGTAAAGGTCGGGAAAGAAGTCACTTCCTTTAAACCTGGAGATAGAGTCTTTACACATCATCACGCACCGTGTTTTACATGTAAGTATTGCAAAAGAGGTGACTATGTTCAATGCGATACGTGGGAAAAAACAAAGATAATACCTGGAGGTATTTCTGAGTATATCCTCATCCCTGAGATAAACCTTGAAAACGATACACTAAATCTAACTGACGGCTTGAGTTATGAGGACGGCACATTCATAGAGCCACTTGCCTGTGTTATAAAAGGATTGAAAAGAGCTAAGGTAATGAACGGCGATATAGTGCTTGTCATAGGCCTTGGTTTTATGGGTATTCTAAATGGAATCGTTGCCAGGAGATATGGCGCAGGAAGGTTAATCGGCGCAGACAAGGTTCCTTACAGACTTAATCGGGCCATGGAACTGGGATTCGATGATGTTATTGATGTCTCAAAGATAACTGTCAATGAAGCCTTGAAAGAAATTACCGGTGGTAAACTATCTGAAATTGTTATCGTAGGGCCAAATAGCGCTGATGCAATCAGGGACGGCCTTTCTTCCGTAGGACGGGGCGGCACATTAATCATGTTTACCCCGGTCAAACCTGATGAAAGATTAACGATTAACCCAAATGAGTTATACTTTAAAGATATAAGCCTTGTCACAAGTTATTCTTGCGGGCCGACAGACACAGCAGATGCACTTGACCTGTTAAAAGAAGGAACAGTAAGGGCTGAAAAACTCGTTACACACAGGTTTCCGATAGAGAAGACGGCCGAGGCATTCAGGTTGACGGCAGAGGCAAGGGATTCATTAAAAAGTGTTGTTGTGTTTGATTAAACTTTATTCTTCATAAATTATGGTTAGAAAGGCAGGATATAGTATTTTCGCTCATTCTCGTCCCGATTTTATCGGGACTCCGAGGTTTTTGCCTCTTTATTATTTAAATAGACTTTTCGGACTATCAGCAAAAAAATCCGCTCAAATACTATATCCTGCCTGTTTTAAAAAGGTCGTTAAATGCCTAAGAAAAAAACTCCTATAACCTGTGATTGGACAATGAAAATAAAACCAAACTCTATAAACACAAAGGCAACTTTACATGGAAGGGGATAAAAACTGAAAGATATAAATCGAGCGGCAGAGGCTGGGCTGATATTGTTAGACAGACATTAATCGGCAATCATGGAGAAACTACTAAATTTCACCTCAGGCACTTTGAGATTGCACCTAATGGATATAGCAGCTTCGAGATGCACAAACACGAGCATGTTGTAATAGGTATAAGAGGTAAAGGCATTTGTATTGTCAGAAATCCGAGATCCGCTGAGGCGGAAAAGACCTATGAGATTGGGTTTCTTGATACACTTTACATACAGCCGGATGCACCTCACCAGTTGAGGAATCCGTTTAATGAGCCTTTTGGTTTCTTCTGCATAGTCAATGCAAAAAGGGACAGGCCAAAGATCCTTAACTAATACTATCCGATGACGGCGACTAACTGCTGTCTGAGTTGCAAAAATCCTTGTCTTAACTTATATAAAAATATTAAAATATTAAGCTTAAGGAGAAATTTATAAATTGGAACAAGGGAAAAACAGGACATTTATAGATAAAATATGGGAATTTTTTGCTTCTGTAAGACTCGCGATTGTCATTTTTGCTTTAATCTCCCTTACATCAATTGTCGGAACGGTTTTAGAGCAACGGGCTGAATCCGCTAAGAATATCCAGATATTAACCAGACTCTTTGGTGAATCTCTCGCCCCTGGGATATACAAGATATTTGATAATCTCGGGTTTATGGATATGTATCATTCATGGTGGTTTATTGCCCTGTTAATCCTGTTTTCAGCTAATATTGTCGTCTGTTCCCTTGATAGACTGCCGAGGATATGGAAGCTGGTCAAAGAACCAATCGGCCCTATGACAGAAGAAAAGCTAAAAAAATTTATTATAAATAGAGAGATTGTATTAAAGGAAAAACCTGATAAAGTGAAGGATGCTGTTACAACTGCATTAAAGAGTGCAGGGTTTAACTATATAGAGTCAAAAGAAGAGAAAGGCTATCAGTTCTTTTCACAGAAAGGAAACTACAGCAGGCTCGGCGTATATGTAACTCATTTCAGTATTCTTATAATACTTCTCGGTGCAGTTATAGGGGTATTCTTCGGCTTCAAAGGTCACCTGAACCTTCCAGAAGGTTCTGTTTCGAATGTCGCTTACTCAGACAGAAACGAAGCAAAGCCTTTAGGCTTCGATATAAGATGTGATAATTTTGATGTTGAATTTTATGGTAAGTCAGACATGCCGAAAGAATACAGAAGCTGGCTTTCAATCATAAAAAATGGCAATGTGATTATGAAAAAATCCATAACAGTCAACGACCCTCTGACTTATGAAGGCACAACATTTTACCAGGCATATTATGGTCTAATATCTGACAAAATGGGGAGTGGCATTTTTATATTCAGAGTAATTTCCAGTGATAAAAAAACATATAACCTCGATTTGAGATTGGGAGATGCGTTTCAAATACCCGGTACCAACATCTCAGGAAAGATTATTGACTTCAGTCCAGCTTTAAAAATCGATGAGAATGGTCATGTATTCACTTATGCAAATCAGATGAATAATCCCGCAGTCTATATCGACTTTTCAGAATCAGGAAAACATAAGTATTCAGGATGGATACTGAAAAGACATCCGGAGACATGGCAGTTGCCGGAGGGCCACAGGGTGGAATTTGTTGATTACTGGGGAGTCGAATTCACAGGACTGCAGGTAAGAAAAGACCCTGGAGTTTGGATAGTATATCTCGGTTGTATTACAATATCCATCGGACTCTTTATAGCCTTTTTTATGAGCCACAGAAGACTTTGGGTTAAGATTGTCGAAGAGAAGAATAATACGAGGGTGGTTGTCGGGGCGATCTCTAATAAAAACAGGGTTGCGTTTGAGAAAAAAATAGACAGGATAATTTCCCTCATCAAAAAAAAACATGAAGGAGGAAATTAGATGAACAGTTCCTTTTTCTTCGGATTATCAACCATGGCTTACATCCTGGCCATGATAATCTATATTACCTATCTTGCTTTCAAAAAAACACAGATCGGGATAACAGCAACAACAGTAACAATTGTAGGATTTGTATCACAAACATTAGCAATCATATTAAGATGGAAGGAATTTGCAGATTTAAGCGGGATGGGCTTTTTAAGGTCAGCGCCCCTTACAAACCTTTATGAATCACTTATATTTTTTGTGTGGTGCCTAATATTAGGATATCTGATAATCGAGTTTAAATTTAAAAACCGTTCATTCGGTGCATTTGTCACACCTATTGCGGGTCTGGCTTTGGCATTCATAGATTTATCCGGCATGTCAAAGGAAATTCAGCCGCTTGTCCCTGCACTTCAGAGCAACTGGCTGCTCGCCCATGTGATGATGAGTTTTATAGCTTACGCTGCTTTTGCACTATCGTTCAGTACAGGACTCATGTACCTTATTGTAAAAACCGAGAAAAGAAATGAGGTGTCATACATATTCTGGACAACTACATTCGGCATATTTGTGGTTGTTTTAGCTGCAATGGGTATTGATTTCCTTACATTTAAGGTTGTAGTTAAACCTGAAGTATTTATAAAAAGCTACATGTTCAAGTCTTCATTTTTCAACACATCAGTCTTTATTAAAGTGCTGAGCTGGATATCTATGGCAGTCATAATATTTATTATCTGGAGATACGGGTCAATTCTTAAAACAGTTATTGAGAAATTCAACATCGGTTCAGAAACCCTGGATGAAATCACTTATAAGAGTATTGCTATCGGGTTCCCTATATTTACATTAGGCGGCCTCATCTTCGGCGCTATATGGGCCGACCAGGCATGGGGTGTTTACTGGAGCTGGGATCCAAAAGAAACATGGTCATTAATAACCTGGTTTATCTATGCCTTTTATCTACATAGTCGAATGATAAGAGGATGGAGGGGGAAAAAAGCAGCAATTGTCGCTGTAATTGGTTTTATGGCTGTGATATTTACCTATCTCGGTGTAAACTTGCTGCTCTCAGGACTTCATTCATATGGAGAGATTGAGTAGCGCCTTGAAAACAAACCAAATTTGAGATATCATTAAAATATAACAAACATGAGATACACGGAGGTAACAACTATTTATGAATAATATTAAAACACTGTTTCTGCTTGTAACCTTGACCCTTATACTTATCTGGGCCGGAGCTGCTATGGGCGGCAGGCAGGGAATGACTTTAGCCTTTATCTTTGCATTAGGGATGAACTTTATTGCCTACTGGTTCAGTGATAAGATTGTGCTTAAGATGTATAGGGCAAAAGAAGTCACAGAGGCAGAAGCGCCTGATCTCTACGGAACAGTAAGAAGGCTTGCACAGAAGGCAGAGATACCCATGCCCAGGGTCTATATAATTGATCAGGAGCAGCCTAATGCATTTGCAACCGGACGGAATCCCGGGCACGCAGCTGTCGCTGTCACAACAGGCATTATGCGTATCCTTAGTCAAGAAGAGCTTCAGGGTGTAATTGGCCACGAGCTTGCACATGTCAAACACAGAGACATACTTATCAGCACCATTGCTGCAACGATTGCAGGCGCCGTCAGTTTTCTTGCACAGATGGCGCAGTGGGCAATGATTTTTGGCGGTCACAGGGGAGATGATGACGAAGGAGGAAGTCCTATAGCTGCTATCATTATGATGATTGTAGGCCCCATCGCTGCAATGATAATTCAAATGGCTATCTCAAGGTCAAGGGAATATGTTGCAGATGAAGGCGGTGCAAGGCTTGCCGGAAATCCACGGTACCTTTCAAGTGCATTCAGAAAGCTTCATACGGCATCTCAAAAGATTCCGATGGATGCCAACCCTGCAACATCACATATGTTTATAGTTAACCCATTGTCGGGGGGAGGAATATTGAAACTCTTCAGTACACATCCACCTATAGAGGAGCGAATAGCAAGGCTCGAGTCCATGAGCCTTTAATGCGCCTGAGGCGAATTAATTTGGGCTTGACTCTTAGCATATTCATTGCCCAAAATATTGCTACCTTATGAAGGCTCTGGTAACAGGAGCTACAGGCTTTATAGGAAGCCACCTATGTGAGGAACTCATCAAGAAAGGTTACGAGGTTACCTGTCTGATAAGAAATACCTCTAATCTTAAATGGATTGAAAACCTTGATATAAAACTCATTTCAGGTGACTGCACAAATATGGAATCCCTTCTCGATGCGGTTGGTGATTTCGATTATATTTTTCATCTCGCGGGACTTACAAAGTCTCACTCAGAAGATAATTTCTTCTGTATTAATACAAAGGGCAGTGAAAACCTACTAAAGGCTGTTGCTGAAAAAAATTCAAAGCTGAAAAGATTTGTATACCTGAGCAGCCTTGCGGCAGCAGGTCCGAGCTTAAATGGAACTCCTCTGAAAGAGGATTATAGTCCCTCGCCTGTCTCAAGCTATGGCAGAAGCAAACTTGAAGGTGAGAAAGCAGTTTTGAAATATAAAGACTTAATACCTTTTACCATACTCAGGCCACCTGCTGTATATGGACCAAGGGATAAAGATCTACTTGTATTTTTCAAGATGCTAAAAAAAGGTATTTTCCTTGACTGGGGAAAATGTTATTATTCATTGCTTTATGTTGATGACCTGATTCAGGGTATAATACTTTCTGCAGAAAGCAGGGAGGCTGAGGATAAGATATATTTTTTATCGGACAACAAACTTTATACAAATGAGGAGATAGCTAATGAAATATCCTCTGCACTTAACACAAAGGTAATGCGCCTCAGGTTACCGAGATTTATTATGCCAATTTGTTCATTTATATGGTCAAGAACAAACAAACATGGGATAATCAACAGGGATAAGATGAGAGAGCTTGCTTATTCGCATTGGCTATGTGATGCAAAAAAAGCAAATAAAGAAATCGGCTTTATACCAAAGGTTGGAATAAAGGAAGGGATAAAATGGACAGCAGATTGGTACAGGATTCACAGATGGCTGTAAAAAAATCAACAGACATATTTGATAAGTGTTTCAGGTTTGATAAGGCTAAAACGCTTATATCTCATGGGTTATATCCTTATTTCAGGGTTATCGAAAGTGCCCAGGATCCTGAGATTATAATGAACGGCCGGAAGATGATCATGGTAGGCTCAAACAACTATCTTGGCCTGACAAACCACCCAAAGGTCAAGGAAGCTGCAATAGAGGCTATAAAAAAATATGGTACCGGCTGTGCGGGATCAAGATTCTTGAATGGTACTCTCGACATTCATGTCAAACTTGAGGAAAAACTCGCCGGTTTTATAAGGAAAGAGTCCGCACTTATCTTCTCAACAGGCTTTCAGGTAAATTTAGGGGTGATCTCAGCCCTTGTCGGCAAGGATGATATTGTAATAATCGATAAGATGGATCATGCAAGCATTATAGACGGTTGCAGATTATCTTTTGGAGAGGTAAAAAAGTTCAAACATAATGATATGGCCGACCTCGAACGGTTACTCACAGAATACGAAGACAAAGACAAACTAATAGTTGTTGACGGCGTATTCAGTATGGAGGGAGATATAGCAAACCTTCCTGAAATTGTTGCGCTCGCAAAAAAATATGGTGCAAGGATAATGGTTGATGATGCGCACGGCATAGGTGTCCTCGGAAAGACAGGCAGGGGCACAGCAGAGCACTTCGGTCTTGAAGATGAGGTTGATCTCATAATGGGTACATATAGTAAATCCCTTGCCTCTATTGGAGGCTTCATCTCAGGGTCAGCAGATGTAATCCATTACATAAAACACTGTGCAAGGTCTTTAATCTTCAGCGCAAGTCCGCCACCGGCATCTGTTGCCTCTGTTAGTGCTGCTTTAGAGATCATCGAAAACGAACCCGAGCGAAGAGAGATGTTATGGAAAAATACCAGGAAGATGTTTAAAGGCTTAAAAGATCTCGGATTTGAGGTGGGATCCAGTCAGACACCAATAATACCTATTGTAGTCGGTGAAGATGAGAAAGCTTTTATTATGGCAATGATGCTTCAGGAAGAAGGTGTATTCGCGAACGTAGCTGTAAGCCCTGCAGTGCCAAATGGCAGAGCACTTATAAGGACGAGTTACATGGCTACCCATACAGATGAGCATCTTGACATTGTACTTAAGGCATTTGAGAAGGTCGGAAGGAAGCTAGGCATTATAGAATGATAGAAGTCATTGAGGTTAAATCTAAAAAGGACCTCAATGAGTTCATAAACTTACCTTTCAGCCTCTATGCAAAAGATCCTTTCTATGTCCCTCCTCTGGTTAAAGAATTGCATAAACAATTTTCTGATAAAAATCCTTTTTTTCTTCACGCAGCAGTAAGGTATTTTCTTGCTGAAAACGATGGTAAGATTCAAGGAAGGATAGTCTCTATTATTAATCAGAGACATGTCGATATTCATCATGAAAAGGCAGGATTTTTTGGTTTCTACGAATCTTCAAATGATCAGGAAGTAGCAAAAGCACTCCTTAATAAGGTTTCTGATATACTCAGAAGTGAAGGGATGGAAATAATACGTGGCCCAATGAACTTCTCTACAAATGAGGAATGTGGTTTTCTTATAGAAGGTTTTGACAGCAGTCCCATGCTCATGACGCCTTATAATCCTCCCTATTATAATGACCTTATGGAAAGATATGGTATGAAGAAAGCAAAAGACCTTTATGCCTATATTATCGATTCACCTGAAGAGCTTCCAAAGAAAATCAACAGAGTTGCTGATATAGCATCAAAAAGCGGGATTCGTGTAAGACCCCTGGACAAAAAGAATTTCAAGAGTGACATGCACATATTTAAGAAAGTATATAATTCTGCGTGGGCAAAAAATTGGGGTTTTATCCCACTGACTGATGAGGAATTGGTTTATCTCGGGAACAATCTTAACCCTGTTGTAGTACCTGAGATGACAGTAATTGCAGAGAAAGACAACGAGCCTGTCGGCTTCATGGGGTTACTTCCGGATTTTAACTTTGTCCTTAAGCATATGAAAGGGAAAACAAATCCGCTAAGCATTATAAAAGCACTCTATTATTCAAAAAAAATAAAAGACCTGAGGCTGCTGCTTCTCGGTATCAAGCCGGAATACAGGAACAGAGGAGTTGACGCCCTACTCTTCAGGGAAGGTTTTAAAGGAGTCAAAAAAGGCGGCTATAAAAGAGTTGAATTTTCATGGATCCTCGAGGACAATATCCCAGTCCAGAGGATTGTTGAAATGATAGGCGGGAAACTGTATAAAAAATACAGAATTTATGAAAAAAGATTATGACGAATGCGTTTGTTTTAGTTCCCTATAATATAAACCCTGTTTCTGCCTTTGCCTTTTGCCATATATAAAGCGTTATCAGCTCTTTTTATTAAATCATTGATGTTTTCTTTGTCTGAATTAAATTCAGCTACTCCAAGGCTTACAGTAGTTTTTATTGGTTCTTTACCTTCTCTTTGCAACTTAAAGTCTTCTACCGTCAAACGAATTCTTTCTGCAATTTCTTTAGCCCCCTTCATTGACGTCTCAGGCAATATCACCAGGAATTCATCTCCCCCGTACCTGCCGACTATATCAATGCTGCGAAGTGATTCTTTAAATAGATTTGAAATAATCTGTAAGATTCTGTCTCCGGTATCATGGCCATTGGTGTCATTAATTTCTTTGAAATAATCTATATCACAAATTAAAATGGCTAAATTTGTTTTGTATCTCTGAGCCCTGCGGATTTCGTCCTCCAATTTTTCAATCAGAGCCCTTCTATTTAATAAGCCTGTCAGGTCGTCTGTACGGGACAGGTATTGTAGTTTATCAACCAGGATATCCCTTTCTGCCTCTGCTCTCTTACGTTTGGTAATATCTCTGGTATACTCAATGACACTTACTACATTTCCATTATCGTCAAAGACCGGATGTGTAAAAATCTCTATCCATACATGCGAACCGCCACTGAAGCTCACCAGCTTCTCCTTTGTATGAGGTCTTGTCGATTCAAAAGTTTCCTTCACCGAACATTCTTCACAAACATCATTCCTGTTCTGTAACACTTCGTAGCATTGTCTGCCGATTAATTGTTCAACTGTCTTTCCCCGCATTCGTGCGTACGAATCATTAGCTCTTATAATCCGAAAGTCGCGATCTATAATGTTGAAGGGATCATTAATGCTGTCGAATATCGTGTCAAGATAATTTCCGGACCTGCACAGTGCAATCTCAGCCTTCTTGCGCTCTGAAATATCAATAGCAATCTCCATACGCACAAAATGACCATCAGGCCAAAGAATAGCCTTATCAATGCACTGATACCAAAGCCTCGTCTTAGTATCTTGAAAGTCCCATACCACAGGCGGCCCAGGCCTGCCTTCAACGATAAGACGGTCATTCGTACAGAAAGAGCACGGCCTGTCCTGTCCCTCCTGAAAAACTTTATAGCATCTCTTTCCGACCAGATTCTTCCCGTAATGTTTTTCTGTATATTTATTAACACGCAATATTTTGTATGTCTGCATATCAGCAACATAAACCGCTCCTTCAAAACCGTCCATTATCGCAAATAACTCATCAATTTGTCGCTGGAGCTGATGTAATGCATTTGCACCCTTTTTTCGTCTGGAAGGGTTCAACGTAGATGGGGCGGTGCCTCTCCCCTTTTTTGCCACCAACTGTCCTGATTCTGTTTGTTTACTTGTCCTCATAACTGACTGTATTTTAAATTATAACCAAAACCTTCTCAAGAGAAATTTGTGATTTTGAAAGTGAAGTATGATATTAGATGTTAATTAGAGTTTGTCCATAAACTCAGGTTTTCGTCATTCCCGGGCTTGTCCGCCTCAGGCGGGCGAGCCCGGGGAATCCGGAACCGGACTTATAATAAAAAGCACCTAAATATTCTATCCTCAAAGGCCTTGCTATAGTTATGGGGCAGCCTTCTGTGTATGGCAGGTAAAGCAACCTCCTGATCCACCACCGGCAACTATTATACTCCTACGATCCCACCTTAGAATATCTGGATAATTAGTACCATGGGCTGCGTGACAGGAGAGGCACATGACAACATCGGTACCTGGCTGAACTATATTGCTTATAGAATCAGGAACTGTTGTCCTGGCAACAGGTGCCTCCACACTGTAAGTTGTATACGCTGAATATTCACCACTGTTGGGTAATATCACATCAGTCGGATGCCTCTTAAATGGTGAGGAAATGCCGCCCATCTCACTCCGGTCATGAAATCTTCCATGACACGTACCACAGAAAACACTTATCGAACCATTAGGAGAATATGTGAAACTAGTACCACCATGACAGCTCGTATCACTACAACCCAGTTCCAGCGGGGAAGATGCCCCAAAATACTCGTTATGATTATTGGCATTATAATTCTGATACTTATATGTCCCTGTACTTTCAAGACCCTTCACACCCACAAGAAATCTATAGGAGTTATAGGCATATGCGGTGGCAGGGTCAACATCACACTTCCCATCTACATTACTGTGGTGAGCACCTTTTAGCATGGGTATCCCCCTTGTTTGATGCGTATCATCGTAGCGCTTACCATGGCAACCCATGTATCCGGCACATGTGAGATTTGTATCGGTGATGACTATATCATGGCCGGCCACAGATATAACACCCGGGGCAGTGTTTAGAACATCATCACTATTGCCAAGGTCTTTTACATTATGCCCTTTTCCATCAGATGCACCGCTGCCTTTGGCACCAGTAATATAGGCAAAATTCCCGCCTGCTAAATCACCCGAAGGATCTGTATGGTAAACCTGGGGGATTTCACTACCACCTATCGTGACGATTTTATTAGATGTACCCATGCCATGACATCCCAGACAATCACCGCGAACCAGAGAACTAAATGGACCTGTACCCTTCCATGGCTGGCCAGTCGCTCCATATGTGGCCATAGTCGCATTATTCTGGCTGTTGTGCATGGTATGGCAATTGGCACAACTACCGGTTATCTTGGCTTCTCCAGAAGTAAATACTAAAACTATAGATAACAGGACAAGTGCTAATAATATATAATATTTTTTATATTTCATCGATCTTATAAATATTCATCTAAAATAAAAAAGATTGTACTATTTTTCCCTTGACAACCTTTTTCACAGGTGACCCTATTTAAATCTTTCTGTTTTAAACCTGTTTCCCAGATTAAAAAGTGTGCTGATTCCCACCCATACCACAGTTTTGTATAGAATTATGCACATGACATGTGGGACAACCCCCGTTAGAAGTGTGCATGTTTTGGTGGCATTTACCGCAAATCGCTATCCAGTCATCATCCCCGTCACAGGTTGGGGCATCAGCAGCAACAGCCTGTCCATTTATGAATCTCCTGATTAAATAATGCCTATTCCTACCGCCATGGGGCTCATGGCAGTCTGTGCAGGAAAGGACATAGTTATTAACTGCATTATCATAAGGAGCGCTGCGACTCCCCTGTTCCCACATACCACTGCAGGCAACATCATTAGATGGTCTTCCGCCGTGTTTATCCCCGTTGGTAGTCCAGTCTATAGCTTTCCGGCCCTTAACTGAAATCTGGTGGCAGTCGAGGCAAAAGGTCGCGTAATCGGGTAAATCGGAACCATTAAAAGGAGAACTACTACCTGAGGGTTCAAACATTGATCCAGAGGTGTTTCCATAATATGGGGACTGATACTGGCCGCCCTGGGTTTGAGCATAACAAATCATCCTTTCATTCTTTCCCGAGGGACAACCACTCTGATAATCATCACCCCACAGGTTAAGCGGATTGGTTGTATGTTCGGCAGGACGTGATATCGGAGACTTACCGGGGTTATAGGGTGGATTGTATTGTTTATTCCCGATCCTTCTTGCAAAATGAGGATTATGGCACGCTGAACATGGATCAGGATCAGCAGGAAAGCCCCAGCTATTCCAGTTATTTGCAATGAGATCGTGAATCTGATTAAGATCGTGTCTTGATCCACAAATTGTAGGACTTGGAATTGAGTCGGTGTCACAAAAATGCTGGTATATTGATTCATAGACCTGGGGTTCACCTCCGAAGTTGACACTGTAAGGGTAATTGTTTAAAAGCTGCTCCGAACCAATATTAATATGGCATTTATAGCAAAGCAGATCGCATGTAGGGTCGGTAGCTGCAGATTTATAATGAGGGTAAAACAGCACATAACCATAACCCACATATGGGCTGGGTATTGATTGTAAATTGATGCTGCCATGCTGTGCATGACAGTGGGTACAGTTTCCCCTTGAATAACCAAAGTCAGCAATCTCCAGACGATTTACCCCATAACTAACATTCCCATGAGCTGAACTGGTATATGAAGCGGGTGGAGGCGGTGGGGGTGGTGGCTGAGTATAAACATTGTCAATGGCGATTAAGAGGAAAAAGAGGATTAATGTGCCGATTAGGAATTTAAACCATTTGCCTGAAAAAAAAGAAATTCTTATAATTTCATAACTCCTTTAACCCATATTTATTTTACAATAATCTCAAACTCATTTGAATATCCACTTTCTCCACCTGCGGTGTTGACAGCAGTAACTACATAATAG
>JBGQLV010000061.1:0-14599 GCA_041500225.1 Thermodesulfovibrionia bacterium
AGTCTCTTGAGTTCCTTCAGTCGCATTTCGATAATGTCCTTTCCTGCCATTCATCCCTCCCTTTTGTAGGGAGAAATTATAGCCCTCCATTAGGACATTTCTACTTTGGCTAAATAGGACATTATCATTTTGGCGTAACAGAATGGCGGATTAAATGGAAATCTTAATAATTACCTTGAATCAGGGTTGCAGTAACATGTCCAACCGCTACCTTTGCCTGCAATTTAACAGGGATACGTTTTATATCATCTGTAAGCCAGATAAATATATCACCTTTTCTATAAAAAATACCTTCTGATTTCATTAATGGTCTAATCACAATTGTATCGAATGTGCCAATTGGAAGGGTTACCTTTTCTCTTCTCAGTACCTGCACCTCGACATTCCAGACTTTTTTACTATCAAAAATTGTCACATAAACAGATTCACCAACCACGAGCTTGAGGCTTCTGAGATAATAAAAACTCGATAGCGGGTCAAAAACAAAGGCCGGCATTTCAAACTCTTTCTTTTCATTCTCAAGATGGTCTATATATGTAGCCCTGCTATTATTAAGGTCAAAGATAACCTCCTTATCTCTCCTGTGTCTCCCTTCTCTTATCTTGAGTCTATAATTCACTGGCTGTCCCGCAAACGGCTGAGACGGGTTTTTTATTAGGGTGCTTTCTGCTCTATCATCAACTGTGTAAAAAACAGAGACCCATCTTGCTGATTGGGCAGTCGAAATAATCTTTATATTATCTCCATTGTTTATTGACTCGAGTGATGCCGCCCCAGCCTTGATGCCTGTCCATGTCAGGTCATAAATAAACTTTTCAGGGACATTGAAGGAGGCAGCATGGGAAGCAGCTGTAAAAAATGCAAAATTTAAAATCCAAAATGCAACCCCTGTCACTGTAAGTATGTGAGCTAAAGCCCGGAGCGAAGCAAAAAGGAAGCAATGTCGTATTTGCTTACCATTACCTGACTTTTGAGATTGTGGAGACTGCTCCAAGTTTTGAGATTGCTTCGTCACCATGTTCCTCGCAATGACATAATATGAACCACCCTATCCTCTGATAGTCACTTGCTACTGCCTTTATGTTATATTAATTCATGCTTGTTATTCCTGCAATAGATTTGAAAGACGGCCAGTGTGTCAGACTTCTCCAGGGCAAAAAGGAAGCTGTAACAGCTTATTCGAATGACCCTGCAGCTACTGCAAAGCTCTGGGAGTCCTGCGGAGCAAAATTGCTTCATATCGTTGACCTCGATGGTGCATTTACAGGCAACCAGAAAAACCTAAATGCAATAATAAAAATCAGGCAGTCCGTAAAAATTGCGTTGCAGGTCGGAGGCGGTATAAGAAAAATCGGGAATATCATAAAACTCTTTTCCGCCGGTATCGACAGAATTATTATCGGGACTGCAGCAATAGAAGATCCAGAGTTTTTAACGGATTCCTGCAATAGATATCCCGGCAGGATCTTAATCGGCATTGATGCAAAAGATGGAATGGTGGCTATCAGAGGCTGGGAGGAAATTACATCACTAAACGCGCGAGAATTGGCAAAACGTTTAGAGATTGTAGGTGCAGCAAGTATTATATATACAGACATAAGTAGAGATGGTATGCTTTCAGGACCAAATATCGATGCGATAAGAGAAATGGTTGAAAACGTCAAAATTCCTGTGATCGCCTCAGGCGGTGTTTCATGCATCGAGGATATAAAAAATCTGCTGCAGATAAAGAATCTCTGGGGAGTAATAACAGGAAAGGCGATTTATTCAAAAGCGATTAACCTCAAAGAAGCCATTAAATTTGTAACGAGCTACGAGTGTTTGCGAAACGAATAATCCCCTGCCTTGATGTGAAAGATGGGCGTGTAGTTAAAGGTGTCAGCTTTGTAAATCTGCGCGATGCCGGTGACCCTGTTGAAAACGCAAAGTTCTATGACGAACAGGGTGCTGATGAACTTATATTTCTTGATATCACTGCTTCTCATGAGAAGAGAAATATAATTATTGATGTTGTCATGAGAACTGCTGAAGAGGTATTCATGCCCTTGACTGTTGGCGGAGGGATTAAGACCATCGATGATATAAGAGATTTATTAAAAGCAGGTTGTGACAAAGTTTCTATAAATACCTCTGCTGTCAAGGACCCATTTTTTATAAGCCGTACAGCAGAGAGATTCGGGAGTCAGTGCATAGTAGTTGCGATTGATGCAAAGAGGGTATCCCATAACATGTATGACGCAACAGGTGAAAAGTGGTTTGACGAACCCTCACTACGGGATGTCTGCATCAAACTACCCTCTAATGAATTGACATGGGCGATCTCAACTCATGGCGGGAGAAAGATGAAGCTTATAGATGCTGTCAAATGGGCAAAAAAAATGGAAGAACTCGGAGCAGGTGAAATTATGCTTACAAGCATGGATAAGGATGGGACTAAAGACGGTTATGACATTGAATTAACAAAAACAATTTCTGAGGCTGTTTCTATTCCAGTTATTGCTTCAGGCGGTGCAGGAACCCTTGAGCATCTATACGAGGCATTTGAATATGGAAAAGCTGACGCTGCCTTAGCTGCATCAATATTCCATTATAGGGAATATGCAATTAAGGAGGCAAAGGAGTATCTGAAATCTAAAGGAGTGCCTGTCAGGCTTTAGCAATCTTCTCATTTTTTAATTTCTCTATTCTCAAAGCTTCTACTATTTCACTGCCTGCGGGTGAAACCCTGAGTTTGAATGTATCATCCCTATTGATTACTATTGCTTCCACCTCAGAAAAATTCTTCGCATCAGAATACCTTGCACAGATAGAGGCTGCCGCCTTTAGGTCCTCATCAGGAATCTCTCCTGTTACCAATGTTGCCGGACTTCCATAACCATCAATCTTCAACAGGTAATCACCATTTACTGATAAGGATACTATTGTCTCATTCTCGTCTTTATTTCTCCCAACAATAATCTTACACGAAGGAGAAAATCTAAAGTGCCTGCCTATCCTCAATAAATCAATGTCTCTCATTGACGGAGCATGATTATAAGTCAATAAATCTTTGAGTCTATGTGCATAATTTGGTTCAGTTAGAAGACACCCTCCTGCAGGTGCAGGATAATCTGTAAGTCCGAGCTCCTCTGCAAGAGCCATCTGTGGTTTTCTCGAACGTCCACTAAAGCCATAAAGCATTTCCCTGTTAATTATTCCTTTAGCCTCAGGGGAAGTAATTTTCAGAAGTTTCGCACTGAGTGGTCTCAATACATAATCTATGACTCCTGCCTCTCTATCAATAAGATAGAATGAATCTCTTCTCTGGCTCATCGGCCTCTGGCCGAGCACTTCGCCTGTTATAATAAAATCCGCCCCTATTATATTCATAACCGCTTTTGCCTCTTTAAGCATCAGGATTCTGCAGTCTATGCATGGGTTCATATTTTTTCCATAGCCAAACTCGGGATTCTTTACTATCTCAATAAATTTATCCGACAGGTAGCAGAGTTTAATCTCAAATCCAAACCTCTCCGCAACAGAAAAAAGGTCTTTAGAGCATAAATATCTGCCTGATACATCACAGTTAAAATTTGTCAGGAATATTATTGCCTTAACCTCAATACCCTGTTTGAGTATTGCAAGAATTGCAAGTGTACTGTCAAGACCACTTGAGAATAATGCTACTGCTTTTGCCATAGTAAAAGTGAACTTCAAGACATCAAGTTTAAGAAGATTCTCTTGTTTTCAACTTGTCATTTATACCTAACGATTTACGTAATTGATCAATTTTTGCCACTGCCGTGCCAACCTCACCAACAACTATGCCTGCTGCATGATTTGAGATTACTGCCGCCTCTTTCATGCTTGCACCCGCTGCATATGCAATAGTAAAAGTTGCTATTACTGTATCTCCTGCACCGGTAACATCATATATATTTTTCGCCACAGTAGGGATATGCACCACTTTATCCTTCTCAAAAAGGCTCATGCCATATTCTCCACGGGTAATCAGTATTGCATCGCATGATATTTTTTTACAAAGTGCTCTCCCTGCATTCACAAGAGATTTCTCATCTTTAATTTCTATGCCTGACGCAACAGACGCCTCCATTACATTAGGTGTGATAAGTGAAACATTTTTATAACAGTAAAAATGACTTACCTTTGGATCAACAGAGACAAAGATATTTTCTGGCTTCGAATGCTTAAGTACCTCTCTTACAAGATTATAAGATACAACACCCTTCTTGTAATCAGATATAATAACTGCATCATGGTTTGGGATTGCGCTGCGTATATACTCCAGTAGCCCCTTGAGAACCTTTCCATCAACCTTATCTTTATTTTCCCTATCAAATCTCACCACCTGCTGATTATGGGCTATTACCCTTGTCTTGATTGTCGTGGGTCTTGCTGATCCCCAAAAGACACCTCCACATTGTATGCCCCTCTCTTCCAGCATCTTCATCAGGATTCCCCCAGCTCTATCATTGCCTGCAACCCCAACTATTGTTGCACGCCCTCCAAGCGCTACTATGTTGTTTGCTACGTTCGAAGCGCCTCCAAGAAGAAAATTCTCATCTGTAACCTCAACAATAGGGACAGGTGCCTCCGGAGATATTCTATTTACCTTACCCCATATATAGCGGTCAAGTATTAAATCCCCAATAATAAGTATCTTCTTCTTTTTAAATTCGCTCAGGATGTTTTTATAAATCATGATTTTTCATGAAATCAAATCCCCCCTCACCCCCCTTTGCTAAAGGGGGGCGTGGGGGGATTACTTTTTATAGTTTTATAAACAAATTTATGAAATATTTTTTATTAAGTTTACCAAAAAGAGGCTCTGAAAGACAATAAAGAGGGGCGGCTCACTCGAGCCGCCCCTCTTATTTCTTCAAGCAATGAACTCTCTAAGCTTAGAATGTAAGAAGAAGGCCGTGAACTGCCTGTGTAACTGTCTTTTTATCAACACCAACACCATTAACTGGTGCTGCACCCGTGGTATAGAATTTACCCGGGGTAAAGACGCCTGCTTCTACAAAATAACTGAGGTTCTTTGCAAACTTGTACGTGCCTTTGAAATCAACCTCGCTGCCTACACTCTTTGACTGATTTGCCTGCCATGCATCTGTAGCCCTGATGATGAAGCCATCGAGAGATAAGTTAATCTCCTTTGTAGGATTCACATCCATGCCGAGGTTGTAATAGGTGGTATTGGCAATACCATTGGTTCTAACTGTACCTGTAAGTGTCTGCTCATTAGCTGCTGTTCTTATTGTGCGTTCATATATCTGGGTGTAGTGTACCAGCCTTGCTGTAGCACCTATCTCATCAGGTCCCTGAAGGGTCTGGAATTCCTTGTTTTTATCGTCAGCGGTATTTTTGTCACCACTACCCATTGCAAAAGAAGCTCTCAGGTTTACAGGATCAACCATATAACCTAACTTTGCAAAGATTCCATAGCCGCTGAACTTTTTATCCGCAGCCGCAGTAAGACCATCTAATTTTCCAAACTGGAAGTCAACCTCTGCCGCATAAACTAAACCCGAAACCTTACCATTTGCATGAAGACCGAGGTTATCGAAGTTGAGCTTATCAACAGTGGGATTACCTATAGTACCTACTGGAATATCTTTAGTTTTAGCAAGGGCGTCGCTGTGAACCAATGTGTAATTTAGACCTATTGTATTGTCTTTGTCGATCATGTATGTAGCGATGAGGACATAGCCATCAAGGTCATCGCGGTGAATTGCGTTATTTCCTTCAACGAGTTTTGTTGTGCCAAGAACTAAGTGAACCTCTTTTGTCGGGTCAACCCATAAAAGGATTGCATCATCGCCGAACCTCTCATTGCAAAGGAACTGTTTTTCACCGAGTGTTATCGGCATATGCCCTGCCTTAATACCGGAAGAAGCGCCTAAAAGACCCGAGCCTGTATACTGTATCCATAACTGACGGAAAAACAAGTCTGCTGCTGGTTTCGTATCAATAGAACCCCAGTAATACAGACCACTGTCAGGATTCCCTGAGGCGCCATTAGATGTCTCAAGCTCCATAAAGCCCCGTACATTATCACTGACGTTAGCATCAATCATGATATTTGCGTTTGTAGAATACATTGCCTGTGATTCTGTGTCTTTGGAAGTCGGTAAAGCACTACTATTAACGTTATCAAAGTACCAACCCCTTACAAGTATCTTGCCGCCCAAGACAATCTGTGCTCCCTTTGAAATCGCTGGTTCCCCAGTCTCATGGATAGCAAAGGCAGTAACCGCAAAACTTAATATAAAAATCACGCTTAAAACTATTGCTAGATATTTTCTCACTTGCTAACCCTCCTTTTTTGATAGTTTAGAGTTTACCAAACACTCTTAACTTATCCGCCAACGGCGGTTCTGCAACTTATTATTTCCCGTTACTTATATCTTAAACTTCTTTTGCATCACCTCCCCTTCAAAAGGTCTAAGCCTCCAACGAAGGCCTTTTACCATTTAATACTATTATTAAGTACTCAACCTCTCTTTTCAAATTAAATCTGCCAAATTTATATCATTACTCAGACTACTTTGTCAAGAAATTTATATCACCCTGAGATAATTTTGTCAAGTTTCAAGTCAAGTCAAGTTAAAATAAAAGCAAAAAAGAGGCCAGATTCTTAAAAGCAGTAACCAGCAGCCCTTTAAGTCTAAAACACTTTGAAATTATTACTAAAAATGGTTTTAAGCTGGTACTATTATATATTACTAAAGTATTAGTTAAAGCCCAGTCGAAGTAATTTGTATCCTTTTTACAACAGAGGTGTAGATTATATGTTGCAAAATAAAGACTTCTGTGATATTATTTTTACAGTATTTTAAAGCCACGAAGGCTTAAAAGATGACCAGCAGGTCACAAACGGCTTTCGCGGCTTTTCTATTTGCTGCGGGAAAGGAAATCAAATGAGGGTAAACAGTTCAGGTTCAAGATGTAAGGTTTTGTTTTTTGTTTTCTGTCTTCTGCTTTTGTGTCTTTGTATTGGCGGAAACTCTTATGCGGCACATCCGTTGATTTCGGATGACACCGGCACAACCGGCACAGGCAAATTCAATCTCGAGATGAACGTCGAATATGCAAACGACAACGGTGATTCGGAAACACAGCTTGCTGCAACTCTTTCAGCGGGGATAAGGGAGAATATTGATCTCGTCGCCACTCTGCCCTATCTGTTTACAAGGATTGACGAGGGTTCGGAGACGCTTAAAGAGGACGGGCTCTCGGACATATCCTTAGAAGTGAAGTGGAGATTCTATGAAAAAGACGGCCTCAGTTTTGCAATTAAGCCCGGCATTATTCTTCCCACCGGAGATGAGGATAAAGGGCTTGGTGACGGGAAAGCGGCATACAGCCTTCATTTCCTTACATCGAAAGAACTCGATCCGGTAACGCTCCACCTTGACCTTGGTTATATCAAGAACAGAAAAAAGTTGAGGGACATCTGGCATTATTCATTGGCAGCAGAATATGCAGTATCAAAGCCTCTTACGCTTGTTGTCAATATCGGCGGGGAAACAAATCCGGATCGCGAATCGAACGTACATCCTCTTTTCCTGTTAGGCGGTATGATATACAAAATTAATGAAAATTTCAGCATTGATTTCGGTTTGAAGACAGGACTGAACAGGGCAGAAGCTGATTATACAGTCCTTGCCGGAATCATTCTGGATTTTTAGGAGGCGGCTATGCACATGGCAGATGCTTTACTTTCTCCCGCGGTAGGTGGAGCAATGTGGGCAGGATCACTCGGAACGCTCATTTATTGTGCAAAAAAATTGAAAGAAAAGATGGACGAAAAGATGATCCCCCTCATGGGTGTTCTGGGGGCCTTCATCTTTGCAGGACAGATGATCAATTTTACGATACCTGTAACAGGCTCAAGCGGCCATATCGGCGGCGGTATGATCCTTACGATTCTCCTCGGACCGTATGCGGCATTTCTTGTTATTGCATCTGTTCTGGTCATACAGGCGCTCTTTTTTGCCGATGGAGGGTTGCTTGCTCTCGGAGCGAATATCTGGAACATGGGTATCTATCCTGCATTTATCGCTTATCCGCTCATTTACAAGGCTATCGTAAAAAAGAATGCATCGAATAAGGCGATTACCATTGCCTCGGTGCTGAGTGTCGTAATCGGCCTTCAACTTGGCGCTCTTTCGGTAGTCCTCGAGACCAAGTCATCGGGGATAACGGAACTACCGTTCGGTACATTCCTTCTCCTCATGCAGCCGATCCACCTTGCCATTGGTCTGATCGAGGGATTCGTCACCGCGGGGATAGTGATTTATGTGAGGTCTCTCAGGCCTGATATCGTCGACGACCTTGAAGGGGTGAAGGCGCTCTCAACGGGCGGGTCATTGAAAAAAGTGATCATAGTTTTGGGGATATTGGCCGTTATTACAGGTAGCGCCTTTTCCTGGTTTGCCTCTACCCATCCTGACGGACTCGAATGGTCAATCGAGAAGATTTACGGAAAGCCTGAGATTTCTGATCAGGCCAGCGCAATCAAAGAAAACATCGGGAAACTGCAGGAGAAGACCGCTGTACTCCCTGATTATTCCTTCCCTTCAAAGGGAGGAGAAGAAAAGAAAACTCCGTTATGGCCTGCGGTTGATACGGGGACATCAGTTTCCGGTCTCATCGGTGGTATAATGGTACTTGGCCTGATCATTCTGTTCGGCGTAGTGATTAAACTAACGAGGAGGTCCAGAGAAAAGATGTGACCTTCGACGCAGAGTTTTTCAATATCGGCTATCTCGATACCCTCTCATATAAGAACTCCTTTGTCCACAGGCTCGATCCGAGGATAAAGATAATCGTCTCGTTTATCTTTATCCTCTTTGTTGTCTCCTTCCCGAAATATGAAATCTCTGCGCTCATGCCGTTCTTTATCTATCCTGTGTTCCTGCTTACAGCAGGGAACATTCCTTTGAAGGCAATAGCCAAAAAGGTGCTCTTCATCTCACCATTCGCCATTTTCATCGGTATCTTCAACCCACTCATCGATACCGGTGTCATTATCAGTCCACTGGGCATCCCTGTCAGCGGAGGCTGGCTCTCCTTTTTCTCCATTATTGTAAAATTCATACTCACGGTGAGCACGGCACTCCTGCTGATTGCGGTTACCTCTTTCCCCGGCGTTTGTGAGGCCCTTGAAAGGCTGAAACTTCCGAAACTCTTTGTCATACAGCTTCTCTTTCTCTACCGGTATCTTTTCGTCCTCCTTGATGTCTCCTTGAGAATGCTGCGGGCACGCGAAGCAAGGTCATTCGGGAAGAGGGGCAAGGAAATAAAGACTTTTATCCGTCTCATATCGGTCCTTCTGGTGAGGAGCGTCGAGAGAGCAGAGAGAATTTACCAGGCAATGCTTTCGAGGGGTTTCAGGGGCGAGATACGCGTTCTTAAGATACACAGACTCAGACTTCAGGATGTCTTTTTTGCAGTATTTTCAGTTATTATTTTTTATATTTTCAGAAACTTTAATATAGTTAGTTTCATCGGAGAAAACATAAGGAGTTTTTTCAGATGAGCCATCATATCGTGGAGCTTAAAGATGTCCGGTTTAGTTATCCTGATGGAACGGAAGCCCTGAAAGGAGTTTCCTTTAGGATATTACATGGGGGATCAGTTGGCATAGCAGGTGCAAACGGAGCCGGAAAGACGACTCTCCTCCTGAACCTCAATGGACATCTTCTTCCTTCAGGCGGAGAAATATCTATAGGAGATATACCCCTTACCAAAAAGACAAGGCAGGAAATAAGGAAAAAGGTTGGTTTTGTCTTTCAGAGACCGGATGACCAGTTATTCATGCCAACAGTTTATGAGGATGTGGCTTTTGGCCCAATAAATCTCGGGGTACCTCCTGAAAGAGTTGATGAAAGGGTAAAGGATGCACTTGAAAAGGTAAGCTGCCTCCATCTCATCAATAGACCTCCCCATAGACTCTCAGAGGGTCAGAAAAGAGCTGTCGCTATTGCCACTGTTATTGCAATGAATCCAGACATATTAGTTATGGATGAACCTGCTTCAAACCTTGACCCAAAATCAAGAAGGCAACTCATCAAACTCCTTAAAAATTTCAAACACACTAAGATTATCGCTTCTCATGATCTCGATCTGATACTTGATTTATGTGAGAGATGCATTGTAATTAAAGATGGAAAAGTTGTAGCTGATGGACCCTCTGAAGAGGTCCTTTTGAATGAACAGTTACTCGAGGAAAATAATCTTGAATTACCCCTTTCGAGGCAGAGGAGATAAAACAAGATATAAATTTCATAGTATTCAGGCAGGGCATAGCATTTTCGCTCATTCTCGGTCTTGTCGACCTCCGAGGCTTTTGCCTCTTAATTTTTATACATATAACTATCTGACTATCGGCAAAAGAATCCGCTTAAATACTACCCCCTGCCTGTCTTCAATACTATAGAGCCAGTCCTGCTTATTATGCTTTTATTCGGGATTTGAGTAATAGTTAATTGTGCTAAAATGTTGAATGGCCGATTTGTTAAAGATTTCTCTTGTCTTTGCATTGATATTGCTACTATTGAGGAAGAAGCTGAATATCGGCCTTGTAATGCTGATTGCCGCTTCCGTATTATTCCTGCTTTATCAAATGCCGTTTATTTTAATATGGAAGACGTGTAAAGGTGCTGCCTTAAACGATGTGACCATCAAGCTAATCCTTGCTTTAACCTTCATAAGAATCTTTGAGATGATACTAAGGGAACATGCTGTCCTTACGCAGATGATGAGTGCTGTGAAGGCGATATTTAGAAACAGAAAGCTGGTCATAGTATCAATGCCCTTCCTGATAGGTCTCATCCCGTCAGTTGGAGGTGCGTATTTTTCCGCTCCTATGGTAGCTGAGACAACCAGTGACACCAAGATGAGCCCTGAAGAAAAGGGGTTTATCAACTATTGGTTCAGGCATCCATGGGAATATATATTGCCACTATATCCGGGAATCCTTCTCGCATCTGCAGTTTCAAAGATAGCACTCCACACCCTGATTACTGTGAACCTCGCATATGCAGCCCTTATACTGATAACAGGATTTGTCTTCAGTATGCATAATATTAAAGGGGTGGTAAAAGTAGAAGAGAGGCTTTCAAAAAAAGGCTTATGGAGTTTTGTACCGATAATTACTGTCCTTCTGCTTGTAGTCATATTTCATATAGAACTGCATTATGCATTGCTTGCTGTTGTTATATTTCTGCTTTTATTCTACAGATACAATCTCAAATCCACCCTAACTGCGCTTAAACATGGTTTTTCTATTGATGTGATTATCCTGATACTTGGTGTTATGCTTTTCAAGGAGACGATGGAAAATTCAGGAGCAGTTAAAAATCTGAGTCAATTTTTTATAAAAGAGGGAATTTCTGTCTTTCCCATTCTTTTTCTGCTCCCATTTCTTACCGGCTTGCTTACAGGTCTTACCGTAGGTTTTGTAGGAAGCACGTTCCCTCTTATAATTAGCATTGCCGGCAATACATCTATAGGTGCAATATCATTTGCGTTTGCCTCCGGATTTTTAGGCGTCCTCCTGTCTCCAATCCATATATGCCTTATCCTTACAAGAGAATATTTTAAGGCTGATTTATGGGGAATCTATAAAATGATGATACCCGCCGGCATCATTGTCTTCTGTGGAGCAATTGTTGAGTATTTGATACTGAGATGACAAATGCCAAATAATAAAATCCAACTTTTTTCGTAAATACTGTTTAATCGTCATTCCGTGCTTGACACGGAATCCAGGGTTTCCTGTGAAAACAGTAACCATTTCCTTATAGTTCCCTGCTTTTGCAAAGACGGCGTCTGGATTCCTGCTTTCGCAGGAATGACAACCCAATGTTTTTATATTTTGTTGGTCCTGAAAAAGTTATATATAAAATAAATTCTTAAGTTTATCTGGAATTGAGATTTTGTTTTCGAGCTTTCTCCCGTCATCCTTTTATCACCCCGATCGGCCTGAGCCTCGCAACCTTCTTTGAAATCCCTGCATTGTGAACTACATCCACAACATTTGAGATATCTTTATATGCCTCTGACATTTCCTCTGCAAGGGTCTCTCTGCCGGCAGACCTGACTATAATACCTTTATCCTCCATTTCACGCCATATTGCACGGCCTTTCGCCCTTTTGATCGCCTGATGTCTTGACATCACCCTGCCGGCGCCATGACATGTTGAACCAAATGTCTCCTGCATCGCTTTCTTAGTCCCCAGAAGCACAAAAGATGCCCTCCCCATATCTCCAGGGATTAAGACAGGCTGACCAATGTTTCTGTAAATCTCCGGCAACTCAGGATGGCCTGGAGGAAATGCTCTTGTCGCACCCTTTCTGTGGACTACAAGTTTCATCTTCTTACCATTGACTTCATGCTCTTCGACCTTTGCAATATTATGGGCAACATCATAAATCAGTGCCATTCCAAGTTTTTGGGGGGATATATCGAACATCTTCAAAAATGTTTCTCTTGCCCAGTGCATAATACATTGCCTGTTTGCCCAGGCATAATTGGCTGCAGCCCTCATTGCAGCAAGATAATCCTGCGCCTCAGGACTTTCATATGGTGCACAGGCAAGTTCTTTATCAGGCAATTCTATCTTATATTTACTTACAGCCCTTTCCATGACTTCAAGAAAATCAGTGCATACCTGATGACCAAATCCACGCGAGCCTGTATGGATCATTACAGTAACCTGATCTTTAAAAAGCCCGAGACTGTTTGCAGCCCTCTCATCGTAAATCTCATCAACATACTGAACTTCAAGAAAATGATTACCCGAGCCAAGCGTGCCTTGCTGTGCCCTTCCCCTCTCGTATGCCTTATTACTTATAAGGGATGGGTCTGCCCCTTCAATATAGCCCCCTGATTCTATTTTTTTAAGATCATCTGCATCACCAAAACCCTGTTCAACTGCCCATCGGGCACCTTTAAGAAGTATCTTTTTTTGATCTTCTGGACCAAGGCGGATCTTTCCTTTTGAACCAACGCCGGATGGTATTTCGTTATATAGAACTCCAACAAGGTCTTTGATCCTCGGCGTAACCTCTTCTTTTCTAAGGTTGCTTCTTAGAAGACGGACGCCGCAGTTTATATCATATCCGACACCTCCCGGGGAGACAATCCCTTCTTTTAAGTCAAAGGCCGCAACCCCACCGATTGAAAATCCATATCCTGTATGCACATCAGGCATCGCCATTGAAGATTTAACAATACCGGGCAGAGTCGCCACATTAGCAACCTGATCTATAGCTTGAGTCTCGAGATCCTTCTCGAGAAGCTCATCAACATAGATAATCCCTTTAACCCTCATTCCCTGTTTGTAATCGATAGGAACTTCTATCTTTGTCTCATCAATCCTTCTAAGTTTATCTGTACTCATTGTTACGTCACCTCTTGTTAAATTTGAGATTGTAAGAAAATTTAGATATTATTACCATTAATTATATCATTATGAAAAAAAATCGCTACCTAATTTTAGGAGTTAATAATGAAAGACGAATATAAGGCGAAAAAGCAACTTATTGATGAGTTGGTTGAATTGCGCCGGCAAATTACTGAAATGAAAGTAAAAGAAAGCGAGATCAGGAAAGCAGAAGAAGTTCTAAAAAAAAGCGAACGCAAGCGAGCAGTGAAAGAAATCGAGCGAAGCTACGATAGCCAGAGGGCATTAAACACACTTCTAAATCTTTCTCTCAAAGACATACCTCTGGAAGAACTCCTGAATAATACACTTGACCTTATCCTTTCCATTTCCTGGCTTTCGGTTGAATCGAAAGGCAGCATATTTATCGTTGAAGATAACCCCGAGGTTCTGATCATGAAAACCCGGATCGGGCTTTCTGAACCCATACAAAAGTTATGTGCCATAGTTCCATTTGGTAGATGCCTTTGTGGTAGAGCAGCGCTGACAAAAGAGATACAATTTGCTGATCACATTGACGACCATCACGAAACTTTGCATGACGGAATTAATCCTCATGGTCATTATTGTATCCCTATCTTATTTGAAGGGAATACACTTGGGGTAATTAATCTTTATTTGAGAGAGGGACATCACCGTTATCCAAAAGAAGAGGAATTCTTGATTTCTATTTCTAATACATTAGCTGGAATCTTTGTGCGAAGGAAGGCGGAAAAGGAGATGAAAAAGCTCTCAATGTCCGTTGAACAGTCCACAGACTGCGTAGTTATAACTGATAAAATTGGCACCATCGAATATGTGAATAATGCTGTTGAAGGAATAACAGGATACAAAAGGGAAGAGCTTATCAGAAAAAACCCGAAAATATTTCAATCCGGGAAACATGATAATAAGTTCTATAGAGAAATGTGGGACACCATCCTGTCAGGTCATTTTTTTCCTGCTATATTCACAAACAGAAAGAAAAATGGAGAACTTTTCTATCTTAACCAGACTATTACGCTGTCCTGCTCGACAAATTCGGAACAACTATCTCGAGTTTAAAGTTAGTCCTACCAGGTTTTCAAGTTTATAATAATTAACCGGGACATCATATCCCAGCGCCTCATGCGGCCTATAGGTGTTGTACTTTATCCTGTAGG
>JBGQLV010000062.1:0-14250 GCA_041500225.1 Thermodesulfovibrionia bacterium
ATCAGCCTACTTATCGTGGAGTAGTGCATCTTTAGATAATCAGCAATTTCTTTCTGGCTGTATCCATACCTCTCCGCAGCCTCCGCTATCTTTTTATTCCTAATATGTGTATTCTTCAATTCTCTTTTCTTGAACAAAATGCTCAGACTCGGCCTACCAATGTATCTTTGGCTCTTGGAAATTTCTTTTATGTCTTCATGCCCTCTCAAATAACCAATGAATTTATCAACAAAATCTTCTTCACCAAGCAAAATCTGACCTCTGACCTTCGGCCAAATCGATGCTTTTCCTATGCCCGCCCCCACAAATTGTCTGTATTTCTTCCTTGCCGACCCCTTCTTTGAACCAAACTGCCCTAATACCCAGTCTGTTGTGAGACAGAAATGAGGCTTCTCCACCCCGGCAGTAGCACGGTAACTGCTCCATCTCCACTCCTCGGGACTCTTTGCTGCCTTAGCCCTCACCGGATTCAATACAACATACCTACAGACCTCAAGCAGATGGCTCTCCTTTTGTATGACTATCGCCGTATATCTTCCCTGAAAGACATGCCCAACTCTTTTATGCCGCTTGTTGAATGTCTGCGTGTACACGCCGTTAAGCTGCCTCATTCCTTTCGACAGGTTTCCATCCGGGGTTTCTATTACGAGATGATAGTGATTGTTCATCAGACAGTATGCATAGCAAAGCCAGTTGAATCTTACATTAACATCCTTGAGGATATTGAGAAAAAACTCGCGATCTTCCTCATTTCGAAATATCGCTTTTTTCTCATTACCCCTTGATGTTACATGATAAACAGCGCCGTCATATTCTATCCTTAGAGGTCTTGCCACAAAAAAATTATACTATATAAATACCTTAATGTCAAGATTAAAGACCTGACCCTGAAGTTGTTTTCTGTTCATGTCAAGATTAAAGACCTGACCCTGAAGTTGTTTTCTGTTCATCGAACCAAGCACACTCTTACTCACTGTCTTTGCAAAGCCTATTCCCCGATATTCCTGCATCACCCTATTTATCACATCAAGCCCGAAGCCTTCATTCTGCATGTTGTAACTGAGATGAATAAGAAACTCCTCCTCTATGTTCTTCAGGTTAGCTTTTAGAATTTTTGGGATGAGAAATGTATACAGGGTCTTTTCGTTGGTGAACAGAAGGCACTTTCTCCTGTTATCCCTGATCAGGTTGGCGTACCAGTTCCCAAGCCCTTCAGTAGGTTGGGGAATCTTGTCAGATTCTATAAGTGAGACATCAAGTTCTTTAAGGAGTTTTTGGGTGCAATGGATGATTCTCATGCTTATCAGCCGTTTCTTCAACGGATGTCGTCAACAATTGTAGAAAGTTTTATTTTGACACTGCTATATCTTCATATCCTTTACCAGCTTGAGCCATTAATCGGATGCGTTCTGGCTTCATTCGAATAACAACATATTTAGGTTCAGATGGGTCTTTATAGTATTTTTTAAGAATTGGAACGGCTTCATAGAGTTTTAACTTGTCACCATTATTGGTACTAATTGTACAGGTTCCTGCAATCCTGACGTGTTTTCCTTCTCTATCGCTGAAACAGTATTCTGCATAAGGGACTTTCCTGAGTTGCATGATTTTATCTGTGCCGTCTGTAGTCGCACACCACAGTTCATTGTCCATCCATACACAGCTCCCTATAGGTCGAACCCCTACCTTATTACCGTCACTTGTTGCAAGAAATCCCCAGCCGACTTCTTTCATAAGACTTTTAACCATTTCTAAGCTCATCTTTTCACTCCTTTCATCTGCTATTATAAAATTTGTCGAGAAAGTATTACTGCCTCACCATACCATAACAAATCCTCAGATATTATAACTTCACTAAGCTCTTTTCTTTTTGAATATATATTTTAAATTTTACCTGTCATTGTGAGAGAAAGCAAAGTCTTAAAGCTGTTGACGGTTTTTAAAGGTTTCCCAAAAAGTTAGCATATTGATATTAAAAGAATTGAATGGTGGACGGTAGGGGATTCGAACCCCCGACTTCCACGTTGCGAACGTGGCGCTCTCCCAACTGAGCTAACCGCCCACATTACATCCTGCAACGGTATTATAAAGCTATGTTGACTATCTCCACAAGTTATCTTTAATCGCAATATAACGGCAAATAATCAGATAATAGAATTTGTTATAATATTCACACCTTAGCAAATTCCAGTATAAATACATAGGAAGGTTTCGGTTATATTTTATAGATGATTTAATGCAGGATGTTACGGTATAATAATAATTTGTGATTCAGCCTTGGTATTAACTTAATAGTTTTATCTGAGATTTTTGCAACAAAAGATTCGGGGCGTAGCGCAGCCTGGTTTAGCGCACCTGCCTTGGGCGCAGGGGGTCGGAGGTTCAAATCCTCTCGCCCCGACCATTAAACGACATTTATATCTCGTACCACATGATCCGAAGATTTATGCAACAGCCTCTTTCATAGTCTTTTTATCATGGTGTCTTTTGTTGGCTTCCAGTATCTTCTTTCTCAACCTGACAGACCCAGGTGTTATCTCAACAAGTTCATCTTCCTTAATAAATTCTATCGCCTGCTCAAGGCTCATAATCCTTGGAGGTATCAACTGTAGTGCATCATCTGCGTTGGAAGCACGCATGTTTGTAAGTTTCTTCTCCTTTGTGACATTAACATCAAGGTCATTTTCTCTTGAATTCTCGCCTATAATCATACCCTCAAATACAGGGGTATTTTCCCTGATGAAAAGTGCCCCTCTCGGCTGCAGGTGAAATAGTGCATAGGTAGTCGATGTCCCATACCTGTCAGCTATAAGTGCCCCTGTCTGCCTATTTGATAGTGGCCCCTGCCAGGACTCATAACCATCGTAGACATGATTAAGCAGCCCGGTCCCTCTTGTATCTGTAAGGAACTGTGACCTGAAACCGATCAGCCCCCTCGATGGTATCCTGAATTCAAGCCTTACCCTGCCGTAATCATTGTTATGAATTTTTTGCATTTTGCCTCTTCTCATCCCTACCTGCTGTGTAACTACACCAACATAGTCCTCCGGCACATCTATTACCAGTAATTCCATCGGTTCATGTAAAACGCCATTTATTCTCTTTGTTATAGTCTCGGGCATGGCAACGGAAAGTTCATATCCCTCCCTCCTCATCATCTCTATAAGTATTGCAAGCTGCAACTCCCCGCGTCCCATGACCTTAAAGGAATCCGTATCATCAAAATCTACCTTTATGGACACGTTATAAAGAAGTTCTTTTTCAAGCCTTTCTCTCAATTTCCTGGATGTTACATATCTGCCTTCCCTTCCTGCAAAAGGAGAGGTATTAACAGAAAATACCATCGAAATGGTAGGCTCATCCACCTTTATCCTCGGCAGTGCCCTGGGGTTTTCCGCATCTGTGATAGTATCTCCTATGTTTATTCCTTCAATTCCTGCAAGGACTATAATCTCCCCGGCAGACGCCTCTTTTGTCTCAATCCTGTCAAGACCCTGAAAGGTAAATAGAGATGAAACCTTTGTCTTTGACATCTCACCATCACCCTTTGCCATAGAGACATAATCACCTACCTTCACTGTGCCCGAGAAGATACGTCCTATAGCGAGCCTTCCGATATAGTCATCATAGTCGATGTTTGTAACAAGGAGTTGTAATATGCCATCACTCTTACCAACGGGAGGTGGTATTGTTTTCAGTATCATCTCGAAGAGTGGTTTAAGGTCATTTGAATCTTCATCTATGCTAAGTCTTGCAGAACCCTGTTTGGCGTTTGTATAAATAACAGGAAATTCCAGCTGCTCATCTGTTGCATCGAGATCTATAAAAAGGTCATAGACCTCGTTCAGGACAGCCTGAATCCTTGCATCGGACCTGTCTATCTTGTTAATAACAAGGATTGGCGGCAGCATGAGCTCAAGTGCCTTTTTCAGGACAAATCTCGTTTGCGGCAGGGGGCCTTCTGAAGCATCAACAAGTAATAATACACCATCCACCATCTTTAACGTCCTCTCTACCTCACCCCCAAAGTCTGCATGGCCGGGGGTATCCACGATATTTATCTTAACCCCGTTGTATGTTACGGCTGTATTCTTTGCCATGATCGTTATCCCGCGTTCCCTCTCAAGGTCGGTATTGTCCATAATACGTTCCTGCACCTTTTCATTGGAACGGAAGATTCCAGCCTGTTTCATCATCCCGTCAAGGAGTGTAGTTTTCCCATGATCAACATGGGCTATAATGGCAATATTTCTTAAATCATCACATCTCATAAACTTATAATCCTCTTTTCTGCCTTCAAATAATTTTATGCGTTAACACAGCACTATCGAAAATAAAAAACAAATTTAGTTACTTAGTATCTCACGAGGCATATCAATCCGGTTTTAATCTACAATGTCTCTGGTAGGATAAGCCGATATTGATAATTATACAATAAATAAACAGATAAAAGCTATTTCACAGAAATAATTAAGCCGCTTTCTGTTTATTTCCATGGTGCCAGCTAACAGGCTTAAGTTGCAAACGGGGAAAGCAATAGAACCTACTCTGAGCAATTCTTTTAGAAATTCTTTGTAGCCGCAGCCCCGAACGCTTTCGGGGTTAGCCTGCGTTTGAAAATCACTCAATAAGTGAAATAGAAAATTACATAAAACCACGCAACCTAAAGGTTGCGGCTACATTTAAGAGTATAAAACGCTCAATTTAGGTAGAAACAAATCTTTCAATTATTCAGTGATCTTGATTGTCCTTTTAACCACCACTCATAATACCATTCTCCTAAAAAGATGGTTAAAAGAGTCAGTCCAAAACCT
This sequence comes from Thermodesulfovibrionia bacterium, assembly GCA_041500225.1. Lineage (GTDB taxonomy): Bacteria > Nitrospirota > Thermodesulfovibrionia > Thermodesulfovibrionales > SM23-35 > 0-14-3-00-41-53. The sequence continues at coordinate 4,815 of JBGQLV010000062.1, forward strand.
GCTATGATATCCACAACATAATGATACCGGCAGTATACAGTAGAAAATATGAGTGCTGAAACAATTGGCAGCAATATCCAGAAAAATCTTTTTTTAAACCTGTAAGCAAGATAAAGCACAGTTACAGCAACGGCAGTATGCCCACTCGGAAATGCATCTCTTTTTATACCTTCGAGCTTGTTTAATAATTTCTGAAGTGGCTCCGCAATAAAAAGGCCCTGGAGTTCGGTAGTCTGAAGATGGCTAATGGTAAATCTTGGCCCGAGAGCAGGCATGAGTATATAACCAAGATAGGAAAGGTAGAAACAGAATAAAATCAGAAATAATGTCCTGTTAAATTCTTCTCGTTGATTATTAAGCAAAAGGACAACCCCAAAGCTTGTCGGGATAAAATAATACGTTGAATAGGCGATTTGAAGTATATCAGTCAGTAGTGGACTCATAATCTTCTCGAGTATGATTGTGGGATGATTGTTAAAGATCAGATAATCAAGCCTGATGAGTATCGGGTCTATGTCCTCTGGATTAACATAATGTACGAGCCATTCAAGGCTGTCAAAGATTACCAGTACGCATAAAATTGGGAAAATCAGGTCATAAAAAAGACCCATGAACCTGCCGTTATTCTTAAATCTGATAAGAATAATCTGAGCAATAAAAAAGATTGAATAAAGACTTATTAAAAAAGGTGCCTTTGGTATATGCTGGTAAAATATCAGAGTCAGCGCTGAAAGAAACAAAAGGAAAATAATTGTTACTGCATCCGCAGGTCTTTGTTTGAGTATTATCCTCCTCATCAGAGCTTGCTTAAGGCCCTCCTGATGGCTTTTTCTTTTTTCGAGAGCTTTCTCGGATTACCTTTTCTGCGGGGTTCTATGTATTCATCGCTATCATCATTTTCTTCTTCGTCAAAATAAGACGGGATCTTCCTTTCAACGGCCTTCAGAAAATTTCCTGTGGATACAGGGATAGAAGCTGTTGTCCATGCATGATTCACAATATCCCTGTCTGATGTCACAACAATCCATTCACGTCTGTCAGAGGAAATTATACGCTTGATAACAGAATCAGCTTTTTCACCTATCCTTGAATAGATGACCTTTATTCCACCGATCACAGAATAATTCTCCTGTGACTCTCCTGTTTTCCATCCATCAAAGACAACTGTTATGTCGTGACCTTTTTTCTTTCTGTAGTCAATTAGAGAATTAATCAGCAGTTCCCTCTGTTTTTCAAGGTCTTTATGGTAGATACCGATTAAGTTGTACCCATCAATGATGATTGAAGAAATAGCAAAACCTCCTTGAGTATTATATTATATTATAATTTCATAAACCTTTTAAAAGAACGAGTCTTTGACCATGAAGTTTCAGGGGCTAAGCAGAAAGGAAACGTATGGGGATAACCTTTTCACATATGAACAGTTTTCATTACAAGAAGAGATTTGTAAAAGGACTTTTGATTGCCATAAGAATCATTATTTCTTACAGGCTATTTAATCTTCTGAGTTTTTTCATGGGAACCGAAAAAAAGCAACATTTACTCAAAGACCTTCATAGAAGAACTGCAATTTACATCAGGGAAAAGGCCATCGAAATGAAAGGTCTTATGATAAAGGTAGGCCAGTTCTTAAGTTCAAGGGTAGATTTTTTACCTGATGAATATACCTCAGAACTTTCGCTCCTTCAGGACAGTGTTCCTGCCCATGACTACAATAAGATCCGGGAAAGGATAATAGAGAAGCTTGGCGCTCCTCCTGAGGAAATCTTTCTTAAATTCAATTCAGCGCCTATAGCAGCAGCATCTTTAGGACAGGTGCATGAGGCTGTGCTAAAAGACGGCTATAAAGTCGCAGTAAAGATACAGTATCCAGATATTGAGAAGGTAATCGAGACAGATATCAGGATGTTTAAGATGGTTATAAGGTTTTTCAGAGGCAGATATGGCAGGATTAATTTCGATATGTTACATGAGGAATTTTCAAGAATCATTCGTGCTGAGCTTGACTATCTGCAGGAAGGAAAAAATGCTGAGAGGTTCAGTCAAAACTTCAAAGGAGATGAAAGGGTCGTCTTCCCTGCTGTTTACTGGGAATATACTACCAAGCATATATTAACACTTGAGTTTGTTGAGGGTATCAAGATTAACGAATGCGAGGCTATAAAAGCAGCTAAGATAAATGGTGCGGACACGGCTACACTACTCGGCGAAATATACTCGAGGATGATCTATCTTCATGGTTTTTTCCATGGAGACCCCCATCCCGGTAATATCTTTGTTCAGCATGGTCCGAAACTTGTATTTGTTGATTTCGGCATGGTTCAGGCAATCCCTGAGAGAATAATTAAAGAGTTGCGAAGGTTTGCAAATGCTATAGTGGAGAGGAATCCGGAAGATGCTGTTGAATCTCTGAGAAAAATGGGCTTTATACTTGAAGGTGCAGACTACAAAATCTTAATTGACATCGCACAATCCCTGATGGACAAATATAGGGATATATCTCCAAAGGAACTTAAAGAGATTACAATTGACAAGATCTGGAACGAGATTGACGGTGTCATAAAAGTCCTTGACTTCATACAGATACCTAACAACTTCATACTCCTCGGCAGGACAATAGGGATTTTAAATGGCATCTCCTCAAGGCTAAATCCAGAGATTAATATTATAGAGATAGGCAGACCCTTTATAAAGGAATTTTTAAAAGGCGGGAGGCGAGAGCAGGTTGAATTAATTCTAAGTGAGTTGAAAGATACGGGCACAAAGCTCTGGAGAATACCATCTTTAATAGATAAATTTTTACAGAGGGCAAACAGAGGTGATATGGCGGTCAGGCTTTCCCAATCTGACATTGAAAAGATAACAGGTCAGTTTACATCTATAACTAAGATAATGATGCTGGTAATACTCACTGTGACTGCGGCAGTAGCAGCACTCTTTTTTGAGATGATAAATCAAAGGGTGCTTGCAGTAGGCGCAGCCGCATCATCAATAGTACTCGGGATCTTGTCTGTATGGAAATTGATGAAAAAATAAAAAACTTGGGTCGTATTATTATGATGTAAAAAGGCAGGGTATAGTATTTGAGCGGCTTTGAATTCTGTCTCTGACAGAATTCACCTCGGAGGGCGATAGCCCGAGAATGAGCGAGAATACTATACCCTGCCTTTTTCAGGGCAGATGTGCTGGAAAAGCCATACCAGCGACTCCTTATAGACCTTAATGGGGATAGCCAGCCTCATGCCGAAAGGCACTCACTATCAGGTTGGTAGTCATGTGAATCAGAATGAAATCTTGTCGCTTTGTATAGGTTTTTCAGCATGTCTGCCTGTCTCTTTATGTAACGTTGGGTTACCCCTTTCATATTTGCTCAACGAGATACCCTTTCCTCCTGAGTATCTCAATAATCCCTTTATTCCCAATTAGATGCCCTGCCCCTACAATAACAAAATAGGTTTCCTTTGATCTTAAGAATTCTTCAATACTTGAAGCCATATTCCTGTTTCTTTCATAAATGAGTTTTTCATAAATCGAAGCCATTCTTTTATCCTCTGTAAGGCTCTTTGCTATTTTTGATTCCATACCTTTTGTATCTCCGGACGTCCATGCTTGTATCATTTTATCCACTTCCTGCCCGACTATATTTAAATCTTTTAATGTATACAATAAAAACAATTCCTGGTCATTATCAGAAAATTTGGATAAGAGGTTAATCTGATAATCTATATTCTCGAGTTCTTTTATCTTCTTTTTTCCTGAAGCTTTTGAAAGAAAATAAACATCTATTCCGTAGTTTGGATCGAGTCCTAATTTTAAAAGTTCAAAGGATGTAAATGTTAAAGCCAGAAACCAGGGTTTTTGTTTATTGATAAACTCAAGAGGAATGCCAAACCCTTCAATTTCTTTTTTGATAAGTTCAAAGGTCTCTCTGGAAACATGTTTTTCCAGGGTTTCATTGACCGGATAAAAAGCACTTTCAATTAATTTTTGTACATCAATTTGATTTATATCATTAATATTTGCCTCTACTACTAAAACATCAGATTTATCAAAAGCGTCTTCGATCTTCCTGTTCAGCGGGTAACCCTCCTTTTTCATAAAATGTATAGAACCCAGCACATAAACAGTGCTCGTTTTTGATTGAACCTTCCATAAAAAGTTTTTCTGATTCCGAGAAACAGCAGATAGGGCATAAGAGGACAAACCGAGTAAAAAAAGAATAAAAAGTATGGCCAGCCAGCCTCTATCCAAAACACACTTACCGCGAGATTTGCAGTCATGTGTATCATAATAAATTCCTGTCGCTTTGACGGGGTTTTTCAGCATGTCTGCCTTGTCTTTTTTGCAACATTCAGGTTCTTATTCAAAAGCAAGGTTTTTTTGATGTCCTTTATGCGCTGCACAATAGGTGGATGGGAATAATAAAATGCTGCATAGAAAGGATGAGGATGGAGGTTTGAAAGATTATCTTTGGAGAGCTTAATCAAGGCACTTGCCATACTTTCAGAATTCCCTGTTAGTTCACATGCAAACCTGTCTGCTTCTCTTTCGAATCGTCTTGAAACATAATTGCTCAACGGAATGAAAGGGAGAGAAATAATGCCCCCTATGAAACCGAGTATAACAACCTTTGCAAAGAAAGTCCCCTGTTTAATCTGAAATAGGGCCGCAAGAAGATCAGTCTGAAGAATCCTGAAAGAGATGTAAATCCCGACAAGAGAGATAAGTTCCAATACAATGATCATCTTCAGTACATGTTTCTTTTTCCAGTGACCTGCCTCATGCGCCAGCACAGAAAGTATCTCATCATGGTTCATTTTTTCGAGTAGCGTGTCATAGAGTATTATCCTCTTGACCCTGCCGATGCCTGTAAAATATGCATTGGTGTGCCGACTTCTTTTAGACGCATCCATTTTAAAAACCCTGCTAACCTTGAGATTAACCTTCTGCATCAACTTCTTAATCTTATCTTCAATGCCTTCTTCCTCGATAGGCGTGAATTTATTGAAGAGCGGTTCTATTACATAAGGTGAGATATACATCATGAAAAGACTGAAGATGAGGAAGAATCCCCATACCCATATCCACCAGTAATTTGGGCTCGACTGAATCAACCATAGTCCAACTAATGCCACAATTCCCATCAAAATAGTTGAAACCAATATCGATTTTAAGAAATCAGTTAACCATAATTTTGGTGTTGTGGTATTAAACCCATATTTATTCTCGATCTTAAATGTGCTGTACAGACTGACCGGAATAGAAAGAAAAGTACTTGCATAGCTCAAAATCAGTAGAAATAATATACCTGTTAAGATAAACGGCCAGTTTAGTGATGCAATCCATGAGTTATAGATATTCAAAAGGCCTCCAAAGATAAATATGATTGTGATGACATTACCGAATATTGATGAAATAAAACTGAATCGGGTTTTTTCTTCCTCATATTCCTGCGTTTTTTTCAGCAGGTTTTCATCTATCTTCCCTTCAAATTCAGGCGGTATTGATAACCCGAATCTCATCATGTACCTTAGATTTAAATACCGAAGCAGGTATTCAAAGGTTTCTTTAAGAATATATAGGAAGAGAATAATGACAAGATATGTTTTCAGAGCAAGACCTCCTTTTTATTTTTTGGTTGAATTGTATCTATAATTTTAGCTTAAATGTATAAATGCATGTGAATTTGCTTCCTTAAGACTGGCAGGAAAAGATGCAAAAGATTTGGAACGGAGTTTCTGTTGTATAACCTCAGAAGTTTCGCAGGGATATTTACCCGGATGTCAATTGCCTGGTTGTTTTCTGCAAACAGAAAGGTCATCAACTGGCGTGTAGACTTCTGGGCAGGTGATTTACCTCATCAGAATGCAATATTTATACCGAACACTGCACGATAAATTGCACTATTCCGCTTTTCATACAGATTCTTAATAAGGGGGGACTTAAAGGAAAAAAATGCCTTTAAACTATCATTTAAAGAAATATGCACTTCAGGAGTTGAAGATAAAATGTCACCGTAGCTATTTTCATCATTGATAGCATTAGTCTTCTCTTTCTGTCCCGGCTCTTTAGTTGTTATCAGATGCAGGTTTGATATAATCTCTTTTGGTAAATCATCCATAGATTGAGATGCTTTTGCTCGTGGTGCAAAAAAAACAAAACTAATAATAATCAAGGAAAAGATGAAGTATTTAAAAACACTATGGTTTTTCAAAAATTACTCCAATGTTTTTTAACCCTGGTTCATTATAACTTTATTTATAATAAATGTAAAGTTTTTATAAAACTTACCTTAAAAATTACCGGGATATTTTGCAGAGCCTTTATAACTCAGATTCGGTTGTGATGTTTAAACCAGAGGAATTACTTACATTGTCTTAGAGAGCTGCGAAGCTCGGGTAATTTTCTACTGGAACCTTCAGTAACGAAATCTGATATAATTGTCAATATATAAATAATTACAAGTATCAGGATTTTTTAAGGAGGGAAAAAGATGAAAACAATTTCCATACTCGGTTTTAGTGGTAGTTTGAGGAAAGATTCTTACAATAAATCAATCTTACGTGCTGCTACAGAATTTCTTCCAAAAGATACAGAGCTTGAGATCTTTGACCTTGAAGGGATCCCGCCTTTTAATCAAGACATTGAAAATCAACCTCCAGAAAAAGTGAAAGAATTCAAAGCAAAGATCAGGGCTGCCGATGCAATCTTGATTGCTACACCAGAATATAATTACTCAATACCCGGGGTTCTGAAAAATGCCATTGACTGGGCTTCCCGACCCTATGGGGACAATGCCTTCGAGGGTAAACCTGCTGCAGTAATGGGCGCATCCATAGGAATGGGGGGAACTATGAGGGCACAATATCATCTGCGACAGTGCTTCGTTTTCCTGAATATGCATCCGATAAACCAGCCGGAAGTAATGGTACCATTCGCCCATGAAAAAATTGATCAGAGCGGACGGGTAACAGATCAGAAAACAAGGGAAAAGATAAGAGAGCTCCTTGAGAACCTCGTTATATGGACCCGAAGGTTAGAGGAACTATAAAGACCCAGTAACAAGATTAAGTGTTCTCTTACAGTGTTTGATAAATAAATTATTCAAATTCTTTGCCGGGGTTATTCATGATATTGCGAGATTCCGATGCGTTGACAAAGGTTTTTTTGCAGAAACTCAGTTTTTCAACAGCCTGTTGAAATTTAGCATAGCATAAACATAATGTAAATCACTGAGATGCATTCTTATATTCTTCTATTAAAGTTTCTATCAATTCTTTTACAGGAATAATTCCTTTTGCTCTATATGCATTCTCTCCGGCAAATGCAAAGCCGTGTGTCAAATTACCTTTTTGAGCATTTATCAGGGCAAGAGCAATGCAATACGGACTGTTTTTATAATCACACGTTATGATGCAGTGATAAGGGCATTTGAACGGTTTCTTTTTCCCCTGACTGACGTCATCAAGAAATTCATTCTTAATCGCTCTTCCCGGCATTCCGACAGGGCTTTTGATAATCACAATATCTTCTTTCCTCGAATCCACATAAGTCTGCTTGAACTTTGCCGATGCATCACATTCATGAGTGGTAACGAACCGTGTTGCCATCTGCACACCGGAAGCTCCTAACTGGAAAAATCTGTAAATGTCTTTTCCTGTATAGATGCCTCCGGCAGCAATTACTGGAATGGGTTTATTGTATCTTTCTTCAAATAGTTTTAACACCTGCACCACTTCCGGAATAAGTTTTTCTAACGAATATTCAGGATCGTAAATCGTCTCTGCTTTAAAACCAAGATGCCCTCCCGCCATGGGTCCCTCAACAACAACAGCATCAGGGAGGCGGTTATATTTTTCTGACCATTTTTTTGCAATAATACCGGCTGCCCTTGCAGAGGAAACAATGGGTACCAGTTTTGTCTTTATAGTACCATCTATAAATTGCGGTAGATTAAGGGGCAGTCCAGCCCCTGAAAAAATAATATCTATACCCTCCTCAATAGCAGTTCTGACCATATCGGCATAGTTGGATAATGCCACCATGATATTGACACCGAGGATTCCTTCTGTTAATTCTCTGGCTTTTCTGATCTCTTTTCTTAACGCTCTGATATTCGCTTTCAAAAAATTCCTGGAAAAATCAGGTTCGTTCATTCCAATGCCTGCAGTAGCAATAACTCCGATACCACCTTCGTTAGCTACTGCTGAGGCCAGCCTGGACAGAGAAATTCCAACTCCCATTCCTCCCTGAATTATGGGAAGTCTTACCGTCAAATCTCCTATTTTTAAATTATTCAGGACATTAAAATTCATAAAACATCTCCTTTATCTTTTGCGCGGAAATCTATCACACATGAAGAGTTCGATTTTATGGCAAAATTGGGGGATAAACTAACTGCCGGTCAATTCCACCTGTCGATTTCTCTTATTGTTTACTTTACAACATTCTATCGGTTTTTGGGAATCAGGCTGGTTGGGAAGGTAGTGTAAAAACAGTTAAACAGTTTTAAAGACAACAAAAATCTACCTGCCAAAGCGTTCTTTCATATATAATGGCCATAATTGCTATGTTTCAATTGAACTTGCAGTTTTCAAATAACAAAGATTCGCTTAAAGACTATTTTGAGAAGGCTGCAGACAAAGCCATTTCTCTCACTCTTACAGACAATTACACGAGCATGCTTTCAGTGAAAACGAAAGGAAATTCTGTTTTTATTAGACTGCACTGGATGTTTCTCCACGCCGGAAATGACGTTATTAGAGAGATAGCGGAGTTTATAAAAAAACGGAGGGACAAGACTCCTTTAATCAGTAGATTTATCAGGGAAAATAAACATTGTCTTAAAAATAAATCTTCCAGACCGCCGGCCCTTTGTACTCACGGCAAGTATCACAATCTGAAAGAACTGTTTAATTCACTCAATGAAGAATATTTCAGAGGGAAAATCACAGCCTTAATCACCTGGGGCAAAAAGAATCCAAATTGGGCAGTGAGGAAGCGGACACTGGGTAGTTTCTGCAGTCATACAAATATTATTAGGATAAACCCCGTTTTAGACAGAAAGAATATTCCTCAATACTTTCTCAAATTTGTTATATACCATGAAATGCTCCACAGTGACATGCACAGGGAAAGGAAAAATGGCAGGAGATTAGTGCATTCTTCTGAATTCAAAAGACGTGAGCGGTTGTTTGAGCATTATGAAAAAGCCATTTCCTGGGAGAAAAGACGTTAAACATTAACCAATAAAAAAAGGCTCAGTTTTCACTGAGCCTTTTTTTATCTTTAATCCGGCAGCGACCTACTTTCCCATGACCTTGCAATCATAGTATCATCGGCCCAGAAGAGCTTAACTTCCGTGTTCGGAATGGGAACGGGTGTTTCCCCTTCGGCATCGCCACCGGAAACCTATTTCTGTTTAAATACTACCACA
>JBGQLV010000063.1:0-14243 GCA_041500225.1 Thermodesulfovibrionia bacterium
AAATAAGCTCTTTCAGCTCTCAGAATCCAATAAAAATCATTCAAAAATCTAAAACAATTTCATATAGATTTTCGGTGAGGCAACGAATACCTGTTTCGTATAGATTTTTACGTGAGGCAACGGGATTAGTATGAATCAAGTTCAGAATGACACATTCGGGGTTCAGCATGACAACAAAAAACATTTTCGCGGGAATGAGACATTGCTATTTCATATTAACCTAAACATTGCATAAAATAGGAGGCAGATATACTGAAAAACCCTTGCAATTCGACAGGATTTTATTTAAATTCACATGACTGCACTTTTAACCATAAGTACATTCTGGACGAAGGCTTGCTATCCATGCAAAGGTCTATGCGGTGTCTCAGGGCAAGCCTTTTTCAGCACATCTGCCTCCTATAAATTAAAAAAAATTTGCAACTAATGGGTTAATTTTCAGATAATGGATAAGTAATGAATAAAGAAGTCATTTGTGATTTATTTTTTGAAGCAGCAATCGAATATAAAGATAACATAGCCTTCCATTACCTTGACCAGTCCGTCATAAGTAAGACGGACCAGACATGGAAGGCAACTACATACAATGAGCTTCTAAGCAATGTAAAAGGCATTGCATCTTATCTTATTAAGAATGAAAATAATCCCCCCTCACCCCCCTTTAGTAAAGGGGGGAAGGGGGGATTATCAAGTAAAATAAAAAAGGGTGATAAGATTGCAATCATTTCTGAGAACAGACCTGAGTGGTGCGCATCATATCTCGCTATATCTCTATCAGGTGGAGTTGCTGTCCCTATAGATGCCCAGCTCGGACCGCATGAGATAAAAAACCTGCTTACTGATTCTGAGTCAAAAATAGTATTCCATAGTTCAAAGACTGAAGATAATGTAAAAGAGGCAGTCAAAGAGATCAGTACTCTAATAAATTTCGATTCATCTAAATTTAAAGATATATGCAGAACTTCGGAAGTTAGTAATTACCCGGAAGTTTCTGGGGAAGATGTTACATCAATTATATATACATCTGGTACAACAGGTATACCAAAAGGAGTACAACTTACCCATAAGAACTTCTGTTTTGATGCAAAGGCGATCATAAAAGCAGAGATCGTCACACACAGCGACAATGTTCTTTCAGTACTCCCATTGCATCACACCTATCCTTTCATGTGTACATTACTTGTACCGGTTTTATTAGGTGCCACTGTCACATATCCACCAAGCCTGAAAGGCCCGGAAATTATGTCAACAATAAAGAATAAGGGAGTAACCATTTTTATTGGAGTGCCTCAACTCCTTGAACTTATAAGAAATGGAATCCTGAATAGGATAAAGCAATTACCCTGCCCTTTACCAAAAATAATGGTTGGCATTTTAGACCTCTGTGGGAATCTTAAGAAAAATTCAGGGATCAATATGGGGAAATTAATTTTCAAATCAATTCACAGGGCGATTGGCAAGAGGTTCAGATTCTTTACAAGCGGCGGTGCAAAACTTGACCCGGAGGTGATGAAAGACCTTGAGGCATTTGGTTTTACAGTACTTGAGGGTTACGGCCTGACAGAAACTTCGCCTGTTGTTACATTTAACCCGATTAAAAAGAGAAAAGCAGGTTCTGCGGGCAAGCCCCTTCCATCTGTAGAGATAAAGATAATAGATCCTGAAAGTCATGAAGAGTCAGGCATGATGGAAGAAGGTGAGATTACAATAAAAGGGCCTATGGTTATGAAGGGCTATTACAAAAATCCCCAGGCAACAGAACAGGTAATAAAAGAGGGATGGTTTTTTAGTGGAGACCTCGGATATGTGGATGAAGATGGATATCTGTTTATAACAGGACGCTTGAAAGAAGTAATTGTTCTAAGTTCAGGGAAAAATGTTTATCCGGAGGATGTTGAAAAACAATATATGAAAATCCCTCTTATAAAAGAAATATGTGTGATGGGTATAGAAGATAAGGGCATTGCTGAATCCCTTCATGCAGTGATAGTGCCGGACTTCGAGTATGCAAAAAAGGCACAGATCGGGAATTTACTTGAGACTCTGAAATGGGATATAAATAATATCTCACTTCATATGCCCCAGTATATGAGGATAAAAGGATACACCATTTATTCTGACCCTTTGCCGAGAACCCCTCTTGGAAAACTCCGGAGGTTCATGATCAAAGACCTCATAAAAGTTAAAAGTGAAAAGTTAAAAGTCAAAAGAGAAGAAGACAAATACCTTATTCAGGATGAAATTGGAATGAAGGTGGTCGAATGTATAACACCTTTGCTGAAAGAAAAGATACAAATACAATCAACAGACAATCTTGAGCTTGACCTTGGCCTTGATTCGTTGGCCAGGATAGAACTTGTCGTTGCACTCGAAAAGGCATTCTCAATGAAACTTCCCGAGACCATTGCCTCAGAGGTGCAGACTGTCGAAGAACTCGTTGCGAGAATAAAGGAATACGGGACAAGCGGTGTCAGTGAGATTGGAAAAATGCCGATGTGGGAAGACATCTTAAATGCAGAACCTAATTTTGATGATAAAAAAAAGGTTGGACTTCATCATGGTTTTTGGGACTGGCTGATAATCCTCATCGGGTTAAGGCTGATAAAGATTATCATGAAAATATTTTTCAGACTGAAGGTCGATGGTCTTGAGAACTTACCTGAAAGGGGACCTTATATCGTCACACCAAATCACACAAGTTACCTTGATGGATTCAATATTGTTGCTGCACTCCCTTCAAAATCATTCAAGGACTTATATTCTCTCGGTTTTCAAAAATACTTTACAGGTACATTTAAAGAGTCCTTTGCCAGGCTTGCCCACGTTATCCCGGTAGACCCTGAAACCTATCTAAGCAAGGCATTGCAAATGTCATCTTATATCCTGAGAAATGGAAAGTCCCTTCTGATATTTCCTGAAGGTGGAAGGTCTTACGACGGTGAAATCATGGAATTTAAAAAGGGGGTAGGCATACTGTCTCTGGAACTTAATGTGCCGGTTGTTCCAACCTATATCAAAGGTTCATTTCAAGCCCTCCCGCGAGGTGCGATACGGCCTAAGTTTATTGAGATGAAAATCATATTCGGGAAGCCTTTTTATCCATCAGCCTTAGATATTTCAAGGAAACCGGAAGGTTTAGATGAATACCAGTTCTTTGTTAATGAGTTAAAGGAGAGGGTGAAGAGATTAAAGGAACTGAAGTAGAGTATGATGATCTGATAGATCTTCAAGCACATAATCAGCACCTGCTTCAACAAGTGATTCAAATGAATACGGGCCGGTAGCTACACCGATGCACATTGCTCCATAAATGTGGGCACATTCCACATCACGGGGTGTATCTCCTACAATTACGCATTCATCTATATCTATCTTTTTCTGAAATAATTCCTCAAATCTGTTTATTGCAACAGGCAAAAGATTGTTTCTGTCTTCATCATCACTGCCAAATGCACCTGCCGGGAAATATCTGTTGAGCTTAAAGGGTTCGAGTTTTATCCTTGCACCGGATTCAAGGTTCCCTGTGAGAAGTCCCAATGCTGCATCTCTAATAAGGCTCAATTTTTCTAATATCTCATTGATACCCGGCTTTACATGTTTCCTGTCATTATTGATTTCCTTCTGAAGATGTTTTAAATAACTTTTTATAACGGCACCGAGGTTTCCATCGGTTGAAATACCATGTTTAAGTAACCCTTCCTTCATTATCTGTGTGTCTGTTTTACCTGCCATGCTTATACCATTAAAGGCATTTCTGATTGAAAACATTTTCTCGAATGCAAGATTAAGGGAACGTGTTCCCGCCCCTCCTGAATCTATCAATGTGCCGTCAATATCAAAAAGAATCAGATGCATGGATTATTTTAACTTATTTCTCTGCTCCGAAAATACCCCCTCACCCTCTCCCTCTCCCACAAGGGGAGAGGGAATCTCCCCTCTTGAGAGGGGTGTAGGGGTGTGTTTCCATCCCTTGATGGGAGGGATTGAGGGAGGGTGTTTCATATTCCTTTGTGCCAACTTGTAGGCATGATTTTTTACTCGGAAAAATATTCCAAAAATTTATACTCTTTTGTCTCAGGTACGGATTGTTTCTTTTTCTCTAATCTTTCTTCATATAACTTTATTGCATCTTCCACATCTTTTGTTCCTTCTACAACGAGGAATCTCAGATATCCTTCGCCATCCTGTGTACTTATACTACGAAATCTTTCCTTTAAAGTAAGAAAATAACAATAGCTAAACAGGTCTTCGCAAGCCGGATATCCCTTTAAAGTAATCGCCTCTCTCGCCTTTTTCAGGAAAAATAGCTTCTCTGAAGGGTTCATATCCCGTATAAATTTTTCTTTAAGCTCCTTTCTCAGAAGGACTTCGGACAAGTTGTCTCCTTCGTAGTATTTTATATCATTTTTACAGAGTCTATCCCCTTTTTTGAAATCATATTTAAGGAAAAGTTTAGTTGCATTACCTAAAATAGCTAATGTAGTGCGTCCAACGCTTCCTTACATATATTGTAGCATCAAAAACCGTCATTCCTGCGAAAGCAGGAATCCAGAAAGACAAAAAGACTGGATTCCGGGTCAAGCCCGGAATGACAATCAAAGTAAAGGGACTTATGACGCACTACACTAAGAGAAGACAGGCACTGAATTGAATAAGGCCGGGAGAATCTTTTATAGTAAATTATGTATAAGGACCGTGATTATGACGTAATAGTTATCGGCGCCGGACATGCCGGCTGTGAGGCTGCGCTCGCATCTGCCCGTATGGGTTTCTCTACATGCCTTTTCACAATGAACCTCGATACGATTGCACAGATGTCATGTAACCCTGCTATAGGAGGGCTTGCAAAAGGTCATCTTGTGCGTGAGATAGATGCACTCGGGGGTGAAATGGCAAAGGTGACTGATAAGTCAGGAATTCAATTCAGGATGCTTAATATGTCCAAAGGGCCTGCTGTATGGTCTTTGCGAGCACAGGCAGACAGGGTTTTATACAGGCTTGAGATGAGAAAGGTTATCGAGTCCCGGAAAAACCTCGATATAAAACAGGCATCTGCTGAAAATATAGTTGTAGAAGATGAGAAAGTAAAGGGAGTCCTTACATCCCTTGGCATTTTTTATGGAGCAAAAGCTGTTATTGTTACAACAGGCACATTCTTAAAAGGTTTAATCCACATCGGACTTGACAACTTTTCTGCCGGCAGGGCAGGGGAATTCCCATCAATGGGGCTTTCTGATTCCCTGAGTAGTCTCGGTCTTAAGATGGGGCGTCTTAAAACAGGCACTCCTCCGAGGCTTGATGCAAGGACAATAGACTTTTCAAAGACAGAACCACAGTATGGTGATGATCCACCTCAGCCATTTTCATACAGTACAGAGAAGATAACCAATCCACAGCTTCCCTGCTATATAACATACACAAACAGTGAAACCCACAAAATAATACTTGGCAATCTTGACCGCTCGCCTCTTTACAGCGGCCGAATTAAGGGAATAGGGGCAAGATATTGCCCATCCATAGAGGACAAGGTTGTGCGGTTTGCAGGCCGTGAGCGCCATCAGGTTTTTCTTGAGCCGGAGGGGCTTGAGACAAAAGAATATTATGCAAACGGCATACCAACAAGCCTTCCTTATGATGTCCAGGTAAAGTTTGTAAGGACTATCCCAGGGCTTGAGGGTGCAGAGATAATGAGACCGGGATATGCTATAGAATATGACTTTGTATTTCCAACACAGCTTAAGCACAACCTCGAGACAAAGATAATTGATGGGCTCTTTCTTGCCGGTCAGATAAACGGTACATCAGGGTATGAGGAGGCTGCTGCCCAGGGGCTTATGGCAGGAATCAATGCGGCACTAAAACTTCAGGGAAGAGAGCCTTTAATACTTGGAAGGCATGAGGCCTATATCGGTGTTCTTATTGATGATCTCATCACAAAAGGCACAAATGAACCTTACAGGATGTTCACATCAAGGGCGGAGTATAGACTTCTCTTGAGACATGACAATGCTGATCTGCGTTTGATGGATAAAGGATATGAGATAGGTCTTCTGGACAGAGCAATTTATCAAAGATTTCAGGAAAAGGAGAGGCTGATTGATGAAGAGCTTCAGCGTATTAAAAAGACTCGAATGAAATATGACGACCCAAATAGATCGGAATCTTTAGAACAGCTTTTAAAAAGGCCTGAGATAACATATAAATTTATAGATGAAAATTCACCTTCTGACAAACCCCTTAATGATGAAATTAAACGACAGGTTGAGATACAGGTTAAATATGAGGGATATATTTGCAGACAGATGGAGATGGCTGAAAAGCTTAAGAAGGCAGAGGGGAAAAGGATACCTGATGACTTTGATTATGTTACTGTGAATGGGCTTTCAAAAGAAATTCTGAGTAAGTTGCAGGAGGTAAGACCAGCAAATCTCGGCCAGGCAAGCCGAATTCCCGGCATCACCCCCGCTGCAATTTCACTTTTATTGGTAACAATAGAAAAATTAAAGAGACAGCGGAGAGCTTGAGTTGGGGGAGGGCAAGGGTGAGGGGGTCTATCAATTTATAAACAGACTCTAAATAATCTCCTTCAGTTAACCCGAAAACTGCATTTATCTGATGACCAAAGCAGGCATATATGCATAAAAACCTTTACAAAGCAGAATTTGGATATTCATGGTTATCAATTTGTGATAAATAAAAATATGAGTTTAACTGAATATCAAATGTCTTACAAAGGAGCTGCTGGTAAAGCTTTTTCTGCACATATGCCTACTTCAAATTGAATGAATTGCATTTTCCGGGTTAAAATATATACGTGATACAGGTCAGTAATCTTTCAAAGGCATATGGCACGCAGGTCATATTTGATAATGTCGGCTTTACGGTCAATGCCGGGGAGCGGATCGGGCTCGTTGGAAAGAACGGCCACGGAAAGACAACCCTCCTCAGGATGATAACCGGAGAGGCAAAGCCTGACGCAGGTGTTATCAGCATCCCCAATAATTATACGGTCGGCTATCTTTCGCAGTACCTTCAGTTCAGCGAGGATTCAGTCCTGAAAGAAGGATGTCTCGGCCTCAAACCCTCTGATGACGGCAGGGATGAATCGTATAGAGCAGAGGTAATCCTGATGGGCCTCGGGTTTTCGATGGAGGATCTCCCGCGACATCCCCTTGACTTGTCAGGAGGATACCAGGTCTGTTTGAATCTTGCCAGGCTGCTCGTTTCCGAACCGGACCTGCTTCTCCTCGATGAGCCGACAAACTATCTCGACATCGTCTCGATACGATGGCTCGCGAAGTTCCTGAAAAGCTGGAGGGGAGAACTTATCCTGATCACCCATGACAGGGATTTTATGGACGGTGTGACAACCCATACCATGGGTATCCACCGCAATAAGATACGGAAGATAGCAGGACCTACCCATAAGCTCTACCAGCAGATACTCATGGAAGAGGAAGTCTACGAACAGACCAGGATCAACGAAGAGAAGAGGCGCAAGGAAGTAGAGCAGTTCATCAACAGGTTCAGGGCTCAGGCAACCCGGGCGCGGGCTGTCCAGTCGAAGATAAAAGCCCTTCAGAAGAGGGGGAGTCTCGAAAAGATGTCCGGGATAAAAGATCTGGAATTCGAATTTTCCCCGGCTCCTTTTATGGGGAAATGGCTCATCGAAGCGAAAGATATCTCTTTTTCCTTTGAGCTAAAAGAACCCCTGCTCATAGACGGTTTGAATCTTACCATCGGCAAGAGGGACCGGATAGCTGTCATAGGAAAAAACGGGAAGGGCAAGACAACGTTACTGAATCTGCTTGCAGGGGAATTGCAGCCTGTAAAGGGCGCTGTAGTTCATCACCCGCACACACGACTTGCATATTTCGGCCAGACCAACATCCAGCGGCTTGATCCTGAAAAAACGGTAGAAGAAGAGATACTCGATGCGCGGTCTGATTGTAACAGGAACGCTGCACGGAACATCTGCGGCATCATGATGTTTGAAGGCGACAGCGCGCTCAAGAAAGTGAAAGTGCTTTCCGGAGGAGAAAAAAGCCGGGTGCTTTTAGGCAAACTCATCGTCAGCCCGGCAAATCTGCTGTTGCTGGACGAGCCCACCAACCATCTCGATATGGAATCTGTGGATTCGCTGCTGGAGGCGATAGACGCATTTGAAGGCGCTGTCATGATCGTCACCCACAGCGAGATGATCCTGAATGCAGTGGCCACACGGCTTATCGTTTTCGATGACGATAGTGTAAAGGTTTTTGAAGGCACATACGAGGACTTTCTCGACAAGTGGGGCTGGAAAGATGAAAACGCAGCAGCAATCCGCAGCAGGCAGGACCCCGGGAAGAGCGGCAACGGCCCGAACAGAAAAGATATGAGAAGGATCAAGGCCGAATTGATCAACAGCCGCTCCAGAACTCTGGGACCGCTCCAGTCGAGGATCTCCGAAATTGAAGAGGCAATCACGCAGCTTGAACAGGTGACCGGGCAGGACACACAGGCGCTTATTAATGCTTCTGTAAAAGGGTACGGAGAATCTATCAACCGACTGTCCAGGTCGATTCATGAGTCGAGAGGAAAAATCGACATCCTCTTCGCAGAGCTTGAAACTCTGACCGATAAGCTTAACGTAAAAACAAGGGAGTTCGAAGAAAGGCTTGAAGCACTAAAGGCGGAAAGCGGTTAGAAAGCCTTGATAGTTCTAATTTACCCCCCTGTTGCAAAGCCATGCGAACCGCCCGCAGGCATCGCAAGGTTATCGGGTACGCTCGGGAGCTTCGGAATTGAACACCGGCTCCTGGATGCAAATATAGAAGGGCTTCTCCATCTCCTCCGGGGTCCCATCCCTCCAGGGAAAACGTATGTTGCATGGACGAGGAGGGCCTTCCGCAATCGTGAGCGCAATATTGCCTCTATGAGAGACCCCGGCCTGTACCAAAACCTCGATCGTTACACAAAGACGGTTAAGGATATTGGCCGGGTCGTTGCTGAAGTTTCCCCGTCCGGCACTATGGTTGGGCTCGCAAATTACGAGCAGAAAGGACTTTCTCCCGTAAGGAGCGGTGACCTTCTGACCGCAGCGGAACGGCCTGAACTGAGCCCCTTTTATCCGTATTTCCGGTCAAGACTTGACAGGATATTCCATGATAAGGAGCCCTCGGCAGTTGGTATATCTCTTAACTATATGAGCCAGGCACTCTGCGCCTTCTCGATGATCGGTTTCATCAGGCGCGAATTTCCGAAACAGAAAGTGATCCTGGGAGGCGGACTTGTTACTTCGTGGGTAAAGAACCCGGGATGGAAAAATCCCTTCTCCGGTCTGGTGGACCATCTTGTGGCAGGGCCTGGCGAATATCAGCTCCTCTCACTACTCAGCATGGATGTGACTGGAGAAAAAATGCCGATACCGGATTATCATGCGCTGCCGCTGCACAGGTACCTTTCACCGGGCTTTATCCTGCCCTATAGCGCCTCGTCAGGGTGTTACTGGAACAGGTGTGCGTTTTGTCCTGAGAAGGCTGAAGGCAACCCTTATGTTCCCATTCCGGCGCGGCAGGTTATTTCGGACGTAAAGGCCCTTGTAGAAAGGACAAATCCTGTACTGATCCATCTTCTTGACAACGCGATAAGTCCGGCGCTCCTCGGTGCCATTTCAGCTGGCAGCATTGCCGGCCCCTGGTACGGGTTCGCGCGCATCGGTACCCACCTGACTGATCCCGATTTCTGCGTTGCGCTGAAACGCGCGGGATGTGTCATGCTCAAGCTTGGTATCGAATCGGGCGATCAGGCTGTGCTCGACAGCCTGGAGAAAGGGATCAGTATTGAGACGGCATCCGCCGCCCTAAAGAACCTGAAAAAAGCAGGAATCGCTACCTATGTGTATCTCATCTTCGGCACGCTGGCGGAGACAGAGGCTGGAGCGAGGAAGACCCTTGAATTTACTGTGAAGCACAGCGACTGCATCAGCTTCCTCAACCTTGCGATATTCAATATGCCCGTCTGCGGGGCACACGACCCGGGGATCGAGCTAAGAGGGTTCTATGACGGAGACCTTTCCCTTTACACAGACTTTACCCACCCGGATGGATGGGACAGGAGGCGTGTCCGGCTGTTCCTCGAGAATGAATTCAGGAAGCACCCGGCAGTTTCAGCGATCCTGAAAAATGACCCTTCGGTATTTACCTCGAACCACGCCCCGTTTTTTGTGACAGGACATTCAGGACGCAGGGAACGATAAAACCCGAGAAAAGAAAAAGATTAGGGAAGAATAGGGTGTCAGCCCGTTGACTGCGAAGCAACTTACGTATATGCTATAGGAGGATGCCAACGATAATCGCGTAAAAGGAGGCCTCATGCTCGATTTTCTCATATTTGCCTTCATAGGCATTATCTTCTTTCTGCCTGCGTTACGAACGCTGAAGCAAAGGCTGTACAAAAGGGCTGCGATACTCGTACTGTCAGGACTGGCGGCGCTTGCCGGCATCTACATCTGGAGCAACGTCTACCTTACATCGCTCTGGTACGACAACCTCGGATATGCAAGCCGCTATTGGAAGGTGCTCTTTCTCCGGGGGGAGCTCTTTCTCGCCGGTGGATTTGTCGCAACCTCCCTGGGTGCGGCGAATGTCTTTTTCTGGTACCACGGCGCAAAACCTGCAGGGCCATCG
Source organism: Thermodesulfovibrionia bacterium (assembly GCA_041500225.1). Lineage (GTDB taxonomy): Bacteria > Nitrospirota > Thermodesulfovibrionia > Thermodesulfovibrionales > SM23-35 > 0-14-3-00-41-53. The sequence continues at coordinate 10,668 of JBGQLV010000063.1, forward strand.
ACGGTAAGGGACAGCCGCTCGAAGTTCATACTCTTCGTAGCGCTTCTCCTCCAGGTACCGTTGTTCATTGCCGCCGGAACGATAAGCTCTTCTTACTGGACTCAGGCGCTCCTTTTCTTCAATGCCGTACCCTTCGGAAAAGAAGACCCCGTATTTCTGAAAGACATAGGGTTCTACATTTTCAGACTCCCTTTTTTGAATTTCATCGTGGGTTCGCTCAGTAGCCTATTTTTCTTGTCCCTTTTGCTCGTAGGAGGTCTCTATGTTGTCGAGAATGCCATTTTTCGCACGCTCCCGCGACTTACCTTCGACAACCTTACCCGTGACTCTTTTATTCACCGTCTCATCACACAGATCTCGGCAAATTTCGTCTTCGGCACCTTAGTCTTCATCGCCATGACCATTATCTCCCGGTACGAGCTCCTCTATTCCCATCGCGGTGTCGTCTACGGAGCGGGATGGACCGACCTGCACGCGCAGCTGCCCGCATACAACGTTGCCCTCGTGGCGCTTGCGGGTTGTCTAATCCTTTTCCTCTATGCATCCTTCACGAGTTCTACCAGGCGGACCGTAGGCATCTATCTCGCCAGCGCAGCTCTCCTTGGCGGGATATGGATCGTCGGTCTCCAGATAATCCCCGAGATAATCCAGCACTTCAGGGTAGCGCCGAACGAACTCCCCCTCGAAAAGCCTTACCTGGAACAGAACATAAAGTTCACAAAAGAAGCTTACGGACTCACGAACGTCGCCGAGATAGAGTTTCCCGTCAACCCTTTGCCCAGCGGGGTTCTCGCCCAAAGCGACCTGACTATCATAAACGGCATACGGCTCTGGGCCCCGGACATCCTTAAAGCGGTAAACGACCAGACGCAGTTCATACGCCTCTACTACAATTTCCCCGATGTCGATGTCGACCGCTACATGCTGAACGGGAAGCTTACCCAGCTTATGCTTTCTCTTCGCGAGCTGAACATCGATCGCCTCGCGGCCCAGTCGAGGACTTTTCAGAACGAGACGATGATCTATACCCATGGCTACGGAGATGTGGCCGCTCCAGTAAACAAGTTCACCCATGAAGGGTTGCCCGAATACTACATCAGGGACATCCCGCCGGTTGCGTCCTATCCCGAACTAAAGATAGACCAGCCGCGGATCTACTTCGGCGAAGAGACATTCAACCATGTCTACGTAAACACGAAGCTGAAGGAATTCGATTTTCCTAAAGGCGACACCAACGCCCAGAATACCTATGCGGGGAAAGCGGGCGTGAAGATCGACAGCTTTCTGAAGAAACTCGCCATCGCAATCCGGTTCGACGGACTGAGGCTCTTCACTACCCAGGAACTTACCCCGGAAAGCCGCATTCTCTTCATGCGGGATGTCAACAGGAGAGTGCGCACAATCGCGCCTTTTCTCTCCTTTGATAACGATATGTACCATGTGATAGCGGAAGGAAAGATCTACTTCATCTGGGACGCGTACACGACCGCAGCGACCTATCCCTATTCCCAGCCGACCATGGAAAAGGCAAACTACATACGAAACAGCGTGAAGGTAGTGGTGGATGCCTATGAAGGTTCGGTGGACTTCTATGTTGCCGATAAGACCGATCCCGTCATCCAGGCTTATGCCAAGGCCTTCCCATCCCTGTTTAAATCCTTTGACGCCATGCCTCAATCACTGAAGGCGCACGTGAGATACCCCGAGGACCTGCTCACTATTCAGAGCCACATTTATGCGATCTATCATATGGCAGACCCCGGCGTCTTCTATAACCGCGAGGATGCCTGGGAAGTATCCAGGGTCGCAGTAAGGCAAGAGGAAGCGCAGCCCATTCTGCCCTATTACCTGCTCTCGAAGCTGCCCGACTCGGACAGGGAGGAATTTGTCCTGACTCTCCCCTTCTCCCCTTACAGTACCGACAAAAACAGTCCGAGGAACAACATGGTTGCCATGATCATGGCGCGCTGCGACGGCGATAAGTACGGAAAGCTGATGCTCTTCAAATTCCCGAAAGACCGCCAGGTCTACGGCCCGCTCCAGATCGGCATCCGCATCAACCAGGACGAGACGATAAGCAAGGACCTCACTCTCTGGAACCAGCAGGGAAGCCAGGTAAGGTTCGGAAACCTCCTCGCTGTGCCGCTTTCCGGATACCGCATCATGTACGTACAGCCTATCTATATCCAGGCATCCGTGGGGAAAATGCCCGAGTTGAGAAGAGTCGTGGTAGTGTTCGGCGATCAGCTCGCCTACGGCGCATCCTTTGAAGAAGCCCTCGGCAAATTCTTCCCGCAGATCGCGGGTTCTGCAAGCTTCAGCGCCGTAAAACCCACGGCAACAAAAGAGGAAAAGATTGCAGACAGAAAAGACCTCGTTGCCGCTGCGGCTAAAGCCTTCGAAAACTACCGGAACCTTATGGGCAAAGGGAAGTATAAAGAAGCAGGACAGGCCCTCGAGGAACTCGGCAGGATTCTCAACCAGATGAAATAACCACTCCCTTCTTTATTCCGGGGTGTACCCCGCAGGTTCGGTTCAGCGCCTCATGCAGAGTTCTGCCTTGGATTCGAAAGACTTATACAGTTCTTTTTTAGGTATTATTCAGTTTAATCCAATATTTCAAGAACACAACGCTTTTCGAGTTTAGCACCGGCAGCACTCAGTATTGTTCTCATTGCTCGCGCTGTATTTCCCTGCTTTCCGATAACCTTCCCAATATCACTTGTAGCAACACGCAATTCAAAAATAGCGGTTCTTTCTCCGTCTACCTCGGCCACTACAACCTCCTCCGGCTTATCTACCAGAGACTTCGCCATTAGTTCAATAAGTGCTTTCATATCCACCTCCGTAAGCATTCGGGCTGTTTTTTGCAGACCCATAATTTTCAAGAGTTTCTTCACATCAATCTCTATGTTTATTCAAATATTAGGTACGTTTCTTAAATCTTAGAGCCTTTATCCTTATCTTTTTTGCCTCTCTTTGCTTCCGTAGCCATGTAGCGTTTATTGGGATATTGCCTCAGCTACAGTAAGTGTTTTTCACATTAATGCCTTACCATTAAGGGCTAAATATGAAAAAATAAATGTTTGTTAATTTGGGGAGACTGCTAAAAGGTGAGTTTTGTGGAATGAAATATATTTATCAGTGTCCCTGTTCAACTGTTTCTTCTCTTCCTCTGTTACTGATCATAACACATTTAAGCATATGTCCTTGTAATAGCTAATTCTTGTCGCAGTAAAATGTCACAGCATGTCACAGTATCTTGTCACAGCAAGACATAGTGCCTTGTTGATTTTTGGTGTTATCGTGAGGGTTAAATGGCATTTTTAGCCTCTCTCCAGTTGGATTTAAATTCCACGTTCCGGGATTCAACTGATTTTAAAGCCATATTTCCTTGCTCTCCCGTTATAATCTTTTCGGCTGCCCTTCTTCATAACTGATAATGGGATGTGGAGCCTGTCTAAAAACTAAGGTTTTGTCATCCTCCGGCTTGACCGGGGGATCCAGAACCTCTTGAAAAGACTGGATTCCCGCTTTCGCGAGAATGACGAATTTTTATCGGAATCGCAGTTTTTA
>JBGQLV010000064.1:0-14061 GCA_041500225.1 Thermodesulfovibrionia bacterium
ACAGTGTTGCCGGCACCCTACCGGACCTATCTTTCGGGGGATGAATAAAAGAAGAAAACGACCCCTTACCTTTAGAAAAGTGATTAATGATAATCAAGTCCTTTTAATTTGTCAAGAAAAATTCTTTTTATTCTATTTTTTATTCTATTATTTATTCTATTATTTTATTTACAACCACCCCTTTAAGAATGCTATACTTTCCGAGTCCATAATACAGGAGGCAAAAATGCCTAAAAAAATTGTTTTAATATTACTGTTCCTCGATATCATTTTAACACCATGGTTTACCTATGCCCAGGAACTTCCTGTTATTAACTCAATAGAGATAAAAGGGCTAAAAAGGATTGAAGAAAGTGCTGTAAAGTCTAAGATTACCCAGAAATCAGGCGACCCAATCTCCCAGGAAAAAACCAACGAAGACATTAAAAGCATTTTCAAGATGGGGTATTTTGATGATGTCAAAGCTGAAATTGAACCATTTGAGGGTGGTATAAGGCTGATATACGTCGTGAAGGAAAAACCTACCATTATGAAAATCGAATTCCAGGGCAATAAGGAGTTCGACGATTCAAAGCTGAAGGAAAAGCTAACGATAACAACAGGCTCCATTGCTGATGCAGTCCTGATACAGGACAATGCAAACAAGCTCAGGGCGTTTTATGAAGAGGAGGGATACTGGCTGTCAAGTATAGTCCCTGTTATTAAAACCATAAGTCCGGATGAGGTCAGCCTGATTTATCAGATAGAGGAAGGTACAAAGGTAAAGATTAGGAAAATAAATATAGAGGGTAATAAGGCTATTTCAACAAGCAAGATAAAAGGGGTTATGGATACCAAAGAGTGGTGGCTTTTTTCTTTTATTACCTCCTCTGGCTACTATAAAAAGGAGCGTATGGAGTCGGATATAGAAAAAATACGGGACCTTTATTTCAATAACGGGTTCATCAAGGTAGCAGTGGGAGAACCAAAAATCCAACTCACAGATGACAAAAAGGGAATGTTTATAACAATACCAATTTCAGAAGGTGACCTTTTCAAAATCTCTTCTATTGAATTCTCGGGCAATAAGGTCTTCAGCGATGAAGAAATAAAGAAAAAAATCACTATGGTAACTAACAAGCCTTTTAGCAAAGAAAATCTTAAAAGGGACATACTCTCAATATCTGAACTATATGCAGAAAATGGGTATGCGATTATAACTGTTACTCCTGATCTGATACCTGATGAAACCAACAAACTTGTAAAGATATTCCTGAAGATTGACGAGGGTGATAGATACAAGATGGGCAGGATAGAGATTTCAGGGAATACTAAAACCAGAGATAAGGTTATAAGAAGGGAAGTAAGGTTTGATGAAGGTGATGTCTTTAACAGTGCCAAGATAAAAAGGAGCTATGAAAGGATTAATAACCTTAACTTTTTTGAAACAGTAGAGCTAATCCCAAAACCGCGGCCGGAGGAAAAACTTGTAGATGTTGATATCAGGGTAAAGGAAAGGCCGACTGGCTTTTTCAGTGTCGGAGGAGGTTATAGCTCTGTCGAGAAATTTATTGCAATGGTTGATCTAACACAGGGCAATCTCTTTGGTAAGGGACAGTTTATAAAACTCAGAGGAGAACTCGGTGGAAGGACCTCATATTACGACATCACTTTCAGAGACCCCTGGTTCATGGACAAGCCGATCTCATTCTCCACAAGTATTTACAAGATGACAAAAGAATACATAGAATACGAAAAAAAGGCAACAGGAGCCGGGTTTTCCTTCGGTAAAAACTTCTCGGAATACTGGTGGGGTGACATCGCTTATAACTTTGAGGATGCGACCATATTCAATATATCTGACACAGCAGATGAAATAGTAAGGGATCAGGAAGGCACAAGAGTTACGAGCAGCATTACCCCGTCCCTGATAAGAGATTCAAGAGACAATTTCCTCGACCCGACAAGAGGTTCAAGAAATTCCGTTTATGTCACATATGCCGGGATTGGAGGAACTAATTATTTTGTGAAAGGTGAGATTGACTCTGCATGGTATTTGCCGCTCGGAAGTACAACTGTCATGTTAAGGGGGAGATTTGGTTATGCATCAGGTATTTTCGGTAAGGAACTGCCTCTATATGAGAGATTTTATGTTGGCGGTATTTATACTATAAGAGGTTTGGGATTTGGCGAGGCAGGGCCAAGAGGTGAGACGTCAGGAGATCCGATAGGAGGGACAGAGGAACTAATCTTCAATGCGGAATATATTTTCCCTATAATAAGCGATGTAAAGCTGAAAGGTGTTGTATTTGTTGATGCAGGAAATTCCTATGAATCATTTAAAAAATTTGGCAGCCTCAGATATACTACCGGAGCAGGCATAAGATGGATTTCACCTGTTGGGCCAATAAGGATTGAATGGGGATATAATCTCGATAAAAAACCAGATGAAAAACCCAGCAGGTTTGAATTCGCATTTGGTTCATTCTTTTAGAAAATAAAAAAACGTGAAGGAGAATAAGGAGGAAATATGAGAAAGATAGTATTTTTATTGTTAATTATTTTTGTATTGCCGGTTTCTTCACTTGCTGCTGATTCTGTAAAGTTTGGTTCTATAGACCTTCAGAAGGTCCTGAATGAATCTGAAGCGGGGAAGAAGGCAAAATCCGATCTCGAGGTATTAATAAAATCAAAGGAATCTACAATAGAGGACAAAAGCAAGGTTATAGAAAAGCTAAAAGGCGAGATGGAAAAACAGGCGTCTGTACTTTCTGCAGAGGCAAGAAAGAAAAAAGAGGATGAATTAGAAAAATTGCTCCGGGAATACAATCGGCTTGTCCAGGATTCACAGGCTGAGGTCAAGAAGAAAGAAGGAGAACTAACGGATGCAATAATAAAAGAAAGCCGCGAAATAATAGGGAAGATTGGAGAGGAAGAAGGATATACCCTTATTATTGAGAAAGGTATGGTCCTTTATTCAAATAAAGGCATAGACATCACAGATAGTGTCTTAAAAAAATATGACGAGTCAAAGGCCAAAGCAAAGAAGTAGTGAAGCTTAAAAAACTTGCATCCCTGCTTAAAGGGGAGATAATCGGTCCGCCTCAGGCGGATAATATTGAGATCACGGGAGTTTCAGGTATAAAGGAGGCTCAAGAGGGAGATATTACATTTATCTCGGCACAGAGGTTTGTAAAAGACCTTTCAGGGTGCAGGGCTTCTTGTGTGATTGTTAAAGAGCCAATTGCCGATATAGATATTACACAACTTAAAGTATCTAATCCCTATTTTGCCTTTGCAAAACTGCTCGAACATTTCTATATAAAACCACAAAAACCTCTTGGGATAAGTAAGGATGCAATTGTATCTGATAAGGCGAGGATAGGAAAGGATGTCTCTATCCTTCCGTTCTCTTATATATCAGATAGGGTTTCTGTTGGTGACAGGACTGTTATTCATCCATATGTCTTTATAGGTGATGATACTGCTGTAGGAGAAGATTGCCTTATCTATCCAAATGTTACACTGAGAGAGAATGTAAAGATCGGCAACAGGGTTATAATACATTCAGGTTCAGTAATAGGCTCTGATGGTTTTGGCTATGTATTTGAGAAAGGCAGACACTATAAAATTCCTCAGGTAGGAGGGGTTATAATTGAGGATGATGTTGAGATAGGTTCTAACGTATCTATTGACAGGGCAACAACAGGGAACACGATAATAGGTAAAGGTACAAAGATTGATAACCTTGTCCAGATAGCGCATAATGTCAAAATTGGTAATAACTCGATTATTATTGCCCAGGTCGGGATTGGGGGTAGCACAGAGATAGGTGATTTTGTTACCATAGCCGGTCAGGTTGGAGTTTCGGATCATGCAAAAATAGAATCCGAGACCATGATTGGTGCACAGTCAGGTGTTATGGGTCATGTAACTAAAGGTGTATATTCAGGTACATTTGCTATCCCCCACAGAGACTGGTTAAAGGCCCAGGCCATATTCACAAAACTGCCGGAACTAAATAAAAAAATAAAAGAACTCGAAGAAAAGATAAAAGACCTTGAAAGGAGGAAACCTGAATGATGGATATAAAGGAAATACAGAAACTCTTACCTCACCGATATCCATTCCTTTTAGTGGACAGGATTATTGATATAGAACCAGGGATAAAGGCTGTCGGGATAAAAAACGTGACAATTAACGAAGAGTTTTTCCAGGGACACTTCCCCGGGCATCCTATAATGCCTGGCGTCCTGATAATCGAGGCACTGGCACAGGTTGCAGGCGTACTGGCTTTCCGTTCAGGGATAAGCGAGGGCAAATCTGTTTACTTCATGAGTATTGAGAAGGCAAAATTCAGAAAACCAGTAGTACCTGGAGATCAGCTCAGATTAGAGATATCTATCTTACAGCAGAGAGGGAATGTATGGAAGTTCTCCGGCAATGCAGTTGTCGAAGAAAAAGTTGTTGCAGAAGCTGAATTCACTGCTATGGTCACAGATAGAGAGATATAAATTATGAAAAAGGAAATTCATCCTACAGCAATCATAGACCAGGATGTCGAAATAGATGAAGAGACCTATATTGGTCCATTCTGTATTATTAGAGAAGGAGCCCATATAAAAAAGGGCACAAAACTTATTTCAAATGTAATCATCGAGGGCAACACAGAGATAGGTGAAGATTGCATAATACATCCATTCACAAGTATCGGACTTCCACCACAGGATCTAAAATATAAAGGAGAAAAAACAGGCTTAAAGATAGGGAATAATAATATCATCAGGGAATACACAACAATACACAGGGCATCTGTTGGTGGAGATGGGGTAACTACGATCGGAGATAACAATTTTCTAATGGCCTATGTTCATATAGCCCATAACTGCAAGATAGGTAGTCAAATAATAATGGCGAATGCTGCGACTCTTGCAGGCCATGTCGTCGTGGAAAACTATGCTGTGATAGGTGGACTCGTTGCGGTGCATCAGTTCACAAGAATCGGAGCTTATACAATGGTTGGTGGGTTCAGTGGAGTAGGACAGGATATCCCACCTTATATGATTGCCTCAGGAGCACGTGCAAAACTCTTTGGCCTTAATACTATCGGCCTCAAGCGGTATGGCTTCTCTGACTCAACGATAAATGAACTAAAAAAGGCATATAAGATACTTTTCAGAGAAAAGCGGACACTGAAAGACGCAATAAAGAAAATACAGGAAAACCTTCCATACACGGATGAGATAAAGCATCTCATTGAGTTCATACAGAAGAATAAAAGAGGCATCTGCAGGTAACCAAAGATACATCATGTATCATGTCAGATAGATGAAGAGACTCGGTTTAATAGCAGGCACAGGTGACCTACCAATGGCCATCGCCAGTGAGGCCAAGTCACAGGGATATACAGTTATTGCTATAGGACTTGAGCCTCTTGCTGACAAAATACTTTCCTCTTATGTAGATGAGATAAAATGGGTGAATGTCGGTAAATTCGGAAAGATCTTAGATACTCTAAAAAAATATGATATAAAAGAAGCAGTAATGGCAGGAAAAGTATCTAAGACGTTGCTATATAAAAGTAAGATTACGCCGGATCTCAGAGCAGTTAAACTTTTATTTTCTTTGAAGGACAAAAAAGATGATTCAATAATGTTAGCTATTACGAAAGAACTTGAGGATGAGGGAATTCATCTTTTAGACATAACACGTTTTAGCAAAGGTATATTAACACCAGATGGAGTTCTTACTAAAAATAAACCTACAGAGGACGAGTGGAAAGATATTGCATTTGGCTGGAAGATTGCGAAAGAGATTGGAAGGCTGGATATCGGGCAAACTGTTGTGGTCAAGAATCAGGCTGTAATGGCAGTGGAAGCAATCGAAGGAACAGATGAGGCAATAATAAGAGGGGGAAAGGTTGCCGGCAAAGGCGCTGTGGTCGTAAAGGTCAGTAAACCCAATCAGGATATGAGATTTGATGTGCCTGTCGTAGGATTAAATACATTAAGGGCAATGATTGAAGTACATGCGAGGGTTCTGTCTGTTGAAGCAAAAAAGAGCATCATCCTTAACAGAGACAAAATTATTGAGGAGTCACAAAAAGCAGGCATTGCGATTGTGGGTTATGGTGGGTAACGTCAAAGTCAATAGTTAAAGATGGCACTATAATACCCTTTGATAACTGATCCTCTAATTGATAGTCATTTCTGTATTTATTGAATGAAGAGAGTATCTTAGCTGCAGTAACGTTATTGTAAAGATGAGTCAGATACACAACACTAATCGTCAAGTATCTCCTTTACCCTGCCGACCTCTCCGTTTTTCAGGCGAACTTTAATGCCATGGGGATGTGCCGGAGAATTCGTGAGAATATCTCTGACAATTCCCTCGGTGAGTTTGCCGGTCCGCTGGTCTTTCTTCAACACGATCGAAACACGCAATCCCGGCCTTATATCGGAACGTCTTCTTCCATCCACGCATCTTCTCCTTTACTTCCTACTGCTGCACTCTTGCGATACTTCTCACATTCCCTGCTTGTGAGAATAATTTATCCTTAAATCTCTCCGTGCTTTAGCCCTTTAAGTTCAAAAATCTTTACCTCTTTTTTCTTTCCCTTTACCCTAACGTTATCCCGCTCTTGTAATTGATAGTGCCCGAACAATCCTTCTTTTATCAATGCATCCAGATGACCTATGGTAAATTCTGTTACAATAATCTTTGCATTATACTCTCTCGTGAGTTTTTCAACCCTTGCTGCAAGGTTCACATGGTCACCTATAACCGTATAATCCATCTTCTTGCCTGTAGCCCCTATATTCCCGATAATAACTTCTCCTGTATTTATGCCGATACCGCAGTCAAGCACCTCTTTCCCTTCTCTCATCCATTTCTCCTGCATCTTTGAAAGACTATGAGCCATATTCAACGCACACCTTACAGCAAGCTCAGCATGGTTTGGCTGGTCAACAGGTGCACCCCAGAAGGCCATTATTTCATCTCCAACAAACTTATCCAGAGTGCCATCCCATTTGAAGATGATATTTGTCATCTCATTGAAATACTCGTTAAGCAGGTCTACGACTTCTTCTGGAGATTTCCTTTCAGACAGAGTTGTAAATCCTATTATATCCGCGAAAAGGACTGTTACATCTTTTCTCACCCCTCCCAGTTTCGCCTTTTCAGGATTACTTATAAGGGCTTCCACAATCTTCGGTGATACATAACTTGAAAACATGGACCTGATTTCTTTTGCCTTTTTCTCTTCAAAGAAATACTTTGCACCAGTAACAACTACCGATATCGTTATTATATTTGCAGCCGGGTATATAAAGTTAACCCAAAGACCCATATATGAGAAAAATAACACGACAGCAAGGGTATAACCTATGAGAAATATAGAAGAAAGAAGTGCTGTCTTAATAGCGCTGAGCTTGGGCAGGACAAATCCCATTATTAGCCCAGTTAGCATAAGAGTTATGATTTCGATATAGCCTACACTCTTTTTAAGAAAATTCTTAGTTAAGATATTTTCAACAACCGTTGCGTTCTTCTCTACCCCGGGCATATTTGCAGAGAATGGAGTATTTTTTATGTCGTATGTTGCAATCGCTGTTGCGCCAAGAAAAACAATCCGGTTTGTAATTTCTTCTTTGCGTACTTTCTTTGCTAATATATCTGCGGCTGAAACAGGTTTAAAAGTTCCTTCTTTACCGAAATAATTTATAAGTATCCTGCCCTTTTCGTCAGAAGGGATAAAACATTTTCCACCAAGCTTCACACCTTTGTTTCCCTCTATGATCATCTCATCCAGTTTTAATCCGAGTGATAAACGCGCAGACTGAAGGGCAAGAGATGGAAAAACCTCATCACCATATTTGAGATATAAAAATTCCCACCGTAGCTTTCCATCGTAGTCCGAATGGCTATAGACATGACCAATAAGACTGCCCTGTGAAATCTCTGATACCGTCTGCAGTATATTATCCGCTTTAACCGGGTCTGTACTATTCGAGTCGTGAATCCTTAAAAATGCAGAATCAATAATCTGATCTGGAATATCTTTAACATCTTTGCTTTCTTCACCAACCGGCACTTCAAAGGCTGTCCCGAGAATAATCTTCTCTTTTGATATTCTAAATGAATCACCGAGGGCCTTATCTGATTTCTCGCTTTCTGGTTCAGAAAAAAAGATATCAACTGCAAGGACCTTCGGATTTAAATCTGTTATCCCTTTTACAAGCTCGGCCATCAACGCCCTGCTCCAGGGCCAGCGGCCAAACTCCTTGAGACTTTTTTCATCAATTGCAACAATAACAACCTTGCCTGACTGCGCAGGTTCTGAGATAAAATTCCTGATACGAAATCTGTAATCGAGGGTCATTACCTCGATACTCTCTTCAATAAGTGTTTTAAATTTTTTTAACTCTACTGAAGGTGACCGCCGGATAAACAAAGAGAGAAATATAATCGAGGAAACAATGCAGAAGGCTAAAATCCATTTTCCTTTTATAAGATGTAAACCCATTTTCTAACCTGCTTTATTAATAAACTTATTATCAATCATGGAGGATATAGTATTTAAGCGGATTAAAATTCTGTGACGATTTATCGGAAAAGAATTTACCTCGCAGTCCCGAAAGCTTTCGGGACGAGAATGAGCGAAAATACTATATCCTCCATATATGGCTAAAATTTCAGTTTTGCCTTCTTCTGGTTTGCAACAACTACAAGCACATAATTTTCAGGGTCGAGGTATTTCTGTGCAACCCTCAGGACATCGTCTTGTGTTACTGAATTTATATAGTTAGGATATTTTTCTACATAATCAAGACCAAGGTTATAGAATTCAACAGAGGCGAGGAAATCAACGATTTTTCTGTTAGTGTCAAGCCTTCTTGAAAAACTACCTGTAAGATATGATTTTGCATCAGAAAGTTCCTGGTCTGAAACACTTTCTTTTCTTATCCTGCCAATCTGCCTCAGTATCTCATCAATAGCTGTATTTGCAGACTCATTTTTGGTCTGGATACCTACTTGAAAAATCCCCTCTTCTTTGCTGGCTGTGAAAAAACTGTGCACATCATATGCGAGGCCCATTTCATCTCTTATAGACTGCATCAGTCTTGACGAGAAGCCTCCCCCACCGAGTATGTAATTCATTACTGAAACTGCATAATAATCTGGGTTATCTCTACTGATACCGAGATTTCCCAGCATGACATTTGCCTGTGTTAGTTCCTTATCTATCTTGACAACTTTCTTTATCTTTTTCTCTTCAATCTTTTTAGCAACCTTTAATGGTACCTCTTTCTTCTTCCACTCACCAAGGTATTGTTTAATCAAACCATCTAACTCGTCAGATGTGAGGTCCCCCACAACCGATAATATTGAGTTGTTGGGCAAAAAATAATCTGAATAAAACCTTACAAAGTCCTCTCTTTTTATATTATCAATGGTTTCAACAGAACCCTCTATGAGCCTCCCATACGGATGCTCCCCGAATAGTTCCTTCTTAAAGGCACGGCCTGCAAGAAAAGAAGGTTCTTCTTCTTGCTGTTTCAGAGAGCCCTTTATAAGCTCTTTTTTTCTCTCAATCTCGCCCTGTGGAAAGGTAGGATTAAGCAGGATATCAGAAAACAGCTCGACCCCTTTGTTAATATCCTTTTTCAAAACTGATAGGGTAACAGTCGTATAATCACTTCCAGCAGATACATAAAGAGATGCACCTATAAATTCAATCTCATCACTTATATCAGTAGATTTACGATTCTTCGTGCCTTCTGTAAGAAGTTCAGCAGTGAGGTTGGCAAGTCCTGCTTTGTCTTTGGGTTCATTGAGCTGACTTGCCTTCACAAGTAATGTAACCATAACAATAGGAAGGTTATGTTTTTCTGAATGAAGGATTGTAAGACCATTTGACAGAACAGTCCTCTTTACATCGAGAGCAAAAACATCAGTAGATAGTGAACAGTGAATAGTAGATAGTAATAAGAATAAAAATACCAGATATTTTTTAAAATGATTTTTAAACTGTTGACTATTCACTGCTCACTCTTTACTTCTTTTGTTGGTATCAAAATTCCAACCGTTCTGTTATCTTCTTTTAAATACTTCTTTGCCACCTTCACTACATCATCCGGCGTTACCTTTCTTATCCCCTCAAGGTATCTATCAATAAGCCTCCAACCCCCGAGCATCTCAAACATCCCATACTTCATAGCCTGCATATAAATTGAGTCCTGTTCCATTATAAATGAAGATTCAATCTGGTTTTTTGCCTTCTGAATCTCCCGTTCAGATGGTAGCTTTGTCTTAATCTTCTCAATCTCAACGTAAAGAGAGTCCTCAACATCTTTTATGCTTTTCCCAGGAGAGGCTGTCGCTGAAAAGAAAAATAGATACGGGTCTTTGTTAAAGCCGCTGTAATCAGCAGATGCACTGAGCGAAATCTTTTTTTCATAGACCAGTGATTGATAGAGCCTTGAACTCTTTCCTCCGGAAAGTATCAGGCTAAGGACATCAAGGGCATAGCTGTCCTCATCAGGAAAAATAGGTGTATGATATGCTATGAGTATATATGGTAGTTCTGCTTCCCTTTTAAGGAACACTCTTTTCTCTCCTCTCTGCTCAGGCTCTGTAGAAGTGATGTTTTTCCTGGCAGGTCCAGATACTATATCCTTAAAAAAACGATCGACTTTCCCAATAATTTCATCTGCATAGACGTCTCCTACTATAACTACTACAGCATTATCAGGTGAATAGTAAGTTTTATAATAGCTATATAAATCGTCTCTTTCTATTGACTTAATATCAGACATCCATCCTATTACAGGCCTTTGATAAGGTTGCACCTTGAATGCTGCTGCAATAACTTCCTCGAATAAAGAACTCTGTGGATCATCCTCATATCTCAGCCTTCGCTCTTCCATAACAACACTTCTTTCTGAAATCATTTCTTTTGGATCTATTGTCAGATTCTGCATCCTGTCAGCCTCAAGGTCAATCGAGAGATTTATCCTGTCTGAGGAAAAAAGCTCAAAATAAACAGTATAGTCCTTTGTTGTGTATGCATTATCTGTACCGCCATTTTTCTGAACAATCTTTGACAATATTGACGGTCCATATTTGGATGTTCCCTTGAACATCATGTGCTCAAGTAGGTGGCTCAGCCCGGATTTACCTGAGGGCTCATCCCTCGAACCTACGCGATACCACACCTGGAATGTAGCCACAGGGGCCTTGTGTTCTTCGATAATCAGTACCTTTAGCCCGTTGTCTAATTTATATTCTTTTACCTCTAAGGCATAAGTAGTAATCGGTATTAATAATAAAAGAACAGACGTAAGAAAAATCCTGATATACTTCATAGATAGAATATACCAGAAATCATAGAAATAATTAAAATAAGGCATAATAATAATATAATACTTGACAGTTTCGATTATCTTCGTTATTTTCTATGTAAAGAAAATTATTAAAAAGGAGAACTATTTATTATGATGAATAAGATTCTTATATCAAATAAAGCCTTTAATTCCTTGTTTTTGCTCATATTTCTGTTATCGCCGTCTTTTATATCAGCACAGATGGAGGAATATAAGGATTACACAGTTGAAAAAGGAGATACACTCTGGGACATCTCTCAAAAAGAACTGAACGACTATTTCCTGTGGCCGAAGATATGGAAAGAAAATCCTGAGATTAAAAACCCTGATAGAATTTATCCCAAGCAAAAAATCAGGATCCCCCTATACCTGCTGCAGAAAGAAATTCCGGAAACCAAACCAAAAACTGAATTAGAAACAAAACCAGAAATAATAAAAGAGAAGCCCGTAGAAAAAATAATTGAACCTGTAAAAAAAGAATATCTTGTAAACAAAGATATTTTAATTGCAAGCGGCTATATTGCTGATTCAGTACCTAATGTTGGTAAAATAACTGACTCTCCTGTTGACAGAACTATACTTGCAAAAGACGATTATGCTTATATCAAAACAGACAATCCGGTAAAAATGGGTGAAAAGTTTTATATTATCCGTTCAGTAGAAAAGGTGATTCATCCGGAATCTGGCCGCAAACTTGGCTATCTAATAGAGATACTCGGGATTGCAGAGGTTGTAAACCAGGAAAATAATGATACGAAAATAATAATTACAGATTCTTACGCAGACATCCCAACAGATAGTCTTCTTGACAACTTCTATGAGATAGAACCCCCTCTTGCTATTGAAAATCCAAGAAAGCCTGGTATCAATGGTTATATCGTTGCTACGAGACAGTTACGTGATATCAATGGGACCTGGGATATTGTTTATATTGATAAAGGTAAGAAAGATGGTTTAGAAGTTGGAGACTTATTTGCACCAACACTTCAGAGTAAACACAAGATAATAAATGGTCTAATTCAGATCATAAACCTCAGAGAATCAACCTCAACTGTTATTGTGAGAAAAAGCAATAACACGATTACAAAAGGAGACGGTGTAACAGCAGTTAAGTAGGAGTTGTTGTCAATCTTTTGAGGGCTTTAAGCCTGCTTGGATGTTTAAGCTTTCTTAATGCCTTTGCTTCAATCTGTCTGACCCTTTCTCTTGTTATGGAAAGATGCCTTCCAACTTCTTCAAGGGTATGATCTCTATCTGCACCAATACCGAACCTCATTCTTATAACCTTTTCTTCTTTAGGCGTTAAGGTCTTAAGCACCATTTGTATTTGCTCAGAGGTTTCGATCTTTTCTGCGTCAGAATAAGGTGATGGGCTGTTCTTGTCTCCTATAAAATCCTCAAGCTCGGTATCCTCATCGCCTACAGGTGTTTGGAGCGCTATGGGATCTTGTATTGCCCTAAAGACTTCTTCAACCTTCCTTGTTGGAACAATAAGTTTTTGGGCAATTTCCTCATTGGTTGGCTCTCTACCGAGTTGTTGTGTCAGCTCCCTTGACGCTTTAGTTACTCTATTATAGAATTCCATCATATGTACAGGAACCCTAATGGTCTTCGTCTGGTCTATTAAAGCCCTTGTTATTGCTTGCCTGATCCACCACGTCGCATACGTGCTGAACTTAAAACCCTTTTCATATTTGAATTTATCAACAGCCTTCATAAGGCCTATATTGCCTTCCTGTATGAGATCCAAAAGAGGAAGTCCTCTTCCAACATAATTTTTTGCAATATTAACCACGAGTCTAAGGTTACGGGTTATCAGTTCATTTTTAGCCGTCGAGATAAGTGTCTTGGCCTTTACAATACGAGTCCCTATCGCTTTAAGGTCTTCGACCTTAATCCCAACCTCAGATTCAACCTTCCTATATGTCTTCTCTACTTCTTTTGCTAATATCTCAAGTTTTGTGGTATTAATATCCTTCTTCTTTTTCTCCTTAATCGTATTCTTAAGCCCCTTCAGGGAGCCATACCTTGCAATCTTTCTGTCTTTAACTTCAACTTCTTTCATAAGGTCATCAAGGATTTCCACACTTTTTACAAGGGCCTCGTCAGGTCTTTCCTCCTCAGGATTTAACTCTTCTTCTTCTCCATTCATACTGGCTTCGAGTTTTTTGTAAAGAGGTAGGGCAGTAACTATCTCTTTTATAATTTCCTTTCCAGCTTCGAGTCTTTTTGCAAGCTCTGTCTCCTCATCTTTTGTCAGTATAGAAATATCTCCCATTGAATAGAAATATGCCTGCACAAGATCTTCTGTTTTTTCATACTCTTCTAATTCCTCTTCGATTTCTTCTTCAGGTGGAAGTGTTTCCTCATGATCTACAACCTTAACTCCCATATCCTGAAGAATGTCCATGAGGTCTTCTATTTCATCCGGTGAAAAGAACTCAGAAGGAAGTGCATCATTTATTTCATCATAGGTAAGGATTCCTCGTCTCTTACCTATGTCGATTATCTCTTCAAATAAGTCTCTTTCTCTCATCTTTACTCCTTAAAAACATATATAAAAAGGGTATTACCCAACAGGCCCTCAATCTTCTTTGACAACAGGAGGGAAAAATATAAGGGTCAAGTCGCACGGTCTATTAGTACTGGTCAGCTGAATGCATTACTGCACTTACACCTCCAGCCTATCAACGTG
>JBGQLV010000065.1:0-13093 GCA_041500225.1 Thermodesulfovibrionia bacterium
ATAGAGATTCAAGGTTTATGAATACCTTGATGGAAGAGGGATATACTAAGTAAGTAGTAAGAAAGGAGGTTGTTAGTTGTCAGACTAAAAACTAACAACTAAAGACTGAAAACAAAAAGATGGAAAAGTATAAATTCAATACAATTGATGAAGCCTTAGATGATATGGCAAACGGTAAGATAGTCATACTTGTTGATGATGAAGATAGAGAAAACGAGGGTGACCTGTGTATGGCAGCAGAGATGGTAACACCAGAGGCAATCAATTTTATGGCAAGGCATGGCAGAGGGCTCATATGTCTTTCACTTGTACCAGAGCGTATAGAAGAACTAAAGCTTCCTATGATGACAGATGAGAATACTTCGTCTTTTGGCACAGCATTCACGGTATCAATAGAGGCAAAAAAGGGTGTCACAACAGGTATCTCAGCGGCAGACAGGGCAAAAACAATAAAAACCGCTATTGACCCAAAAACAAGACCGGAAGACCTTGCGAGACCCGGCCATGTATTTCCTTTAAAGGCAAGACCGGGTGGAGTACTCCAGAGAGCGGGACAGACAGAAGGCTCTGTTGACTTAGCAAGGCTTGCAAGGCTTTATCCCGCGGGTGTTATCTGTGAAATAATGAATGATGACGGGACAATGGCAAGGGTTCCTGAGCTTACGGAGTTTGCAAAAAAACACAATCTCAAGATAGTCATGATAAAGGACCTCATCAAACACAGGATGAGGACAGAGTCGTTTGTAAAAAGGCTTGCGACTGTAAA
This sequence comes from Thermodesulfovibrionia bacterium, assembly GCA_041500225.1. GTDB lineage: Bacteria > Nitrospirota > Thermodesulfovibrionia > Thermodesulfovibrionales > SM23-35 > 0-14-3-00-41-53. The sequence continues at coordinate 767 of JBGQLV010000065.1, forward strand.
ACTGCCAACCAAGTATGGTAGTGAATTTACCGCCATTGTCTATACCAATGATATAGATAATAATATACATATTGCCCTTGTAAAGGGTGAGATAAAACCAGAGGATGAAATCCTCGTCAGAGTCCATTCCCAATGTCTCACAGGAGATGTTTTTGGTTCGGAGAGATGTGACTGCGGAGAGCAGTTACATAAGGCAATGGAGATGATTAAAAAAGAGGGCAAGGGAGTTATCCTCTACATGAAGCAGGAAGGCCGGGGTATCGGTCTGATAAATAAACTGAAGGCTTATGAACTTCAGGACAAGGGTCTTGATACAGTTGAGGCTAACATCAAACTCGGGTTCAAGCCTGACCTCAGAGACTATGGCGTGGGTGCACAAATACTTGTTGATCTCGGTGTGCGGAAGATGAGACTTATGACGAACAATCCAAAAAAGATTGTCGGACTGGAAGGATATGGTCTTAAGGTGGTAGAAAGGGTTTCTATAGAGACCAGGCCCAATGAAAAGAATATCATCTATCTCAAGACAAAGAAGAAAAAATTAGGGCATATGCTGAATAATGTATAAACCGGAATTTCAATTGCATTATTCGGGTAAGCAGGGAGGTTTTTATGAAGATTATTGAAGGTGAGCTTCAGGCTAAAGGATTAAAATTTGGTGTTGTAATCAGCAGGTTTAATGACTTCATTACAAGCAAGCTTCTTGATGGTGCAAAGGATGCACTTTTAAGACACGGTGCAAAGGAAGACGACATAGATGTTATTAAAGTCCCGGGCTCTTTTGAGATACCGATGGTAGCCAAAAGGATGGCATTAAAAGGGACATACAACGCAATACTATGCCTTGGGACAGTTATAAGAGGTGCAACACCACATTTTGAATATATTGCAGCAGAGGTTTCAAAAGGTATTGCATCAGCATCTATGGAGACAGGTATCCCTATAGCTTTCGGAATAATAACGTCTGATACCATAGAGCAGGCTGTTGAAAGGGCTGGTACAAAAAGTGGTAACAAAGGATGGGATGCGGCAATAACAGCCATTGAAATGGCACAACTCCTTAAGAAAATATAAAGAGCAAAGGGGTCAGGTCTTGACATTTGACATAAGGGACTCGTTCAAATTATGAGATGTGCTCCCGCAAGCTTATGTCAAATGTCAAGACCTGACCCCAATAATTTACCATGAAACGGCGCAAAGCAAGAGAGTATGCGCTACAGATACTATTCCAGGTCGATTTTACAAAAAAAAGGATTGATAGCAAAGACCTCGAAGAATTCTGGTCAGGCAAAAAAGAGAGCAGAAGTGTTAAAGAGTTTACAGAGGATATTGTCAGGGGTACTTTAAACAGTATTGATGAGATAGACGCGATGATCGAAAGAGTTACAGAAAACTGGTTATTAAAGAGGATGGCTGCAGTTGACAGAAACATACTGAGGTTTGCAGCTTATGAGATACTCTACAGGAAAGATATCCCCTCTGCTGTTACGATAAATGAGGCAATTGAGATAGCAAAAAAATTTTCGTCAGCAGAGTCTGCTCCCTTTATAAACGGCATCCTTGACCGGCTTGCAAAAGAGTCAGATAAAGCCTGATGCGTTATGCTGTGCTTTCCGATGTCCACTCAAACCTTGAGGCATTTAAGGTTGTATTAACAGATGTGGAGCAAAAAAAAATAAAGGACATAGTCTTTCTCGGAGATGCAGTGGGATATGGTCCTAATCCGAATGAATGCATAGATCTCCTTGCAGAAATGTGTAAAACTCTCATCGCAGGCAACCATGACTGGGGAGTACTCGGATTAACAGACATCTCCTATTTTAATGAATATGCAAAGCATGCTATCGAATGGACAAGGGGTGTACTCACAGAAAAGAACTGCAAAATACTTAAATCATTCCCGGTTAAAAAAGAAAACAAAGATGATGATATCCTCTTCGTGCACTCGACTCCAAAGGAGACTGAGGAGTGGCATTATCTACTAACGCTGTGGGATGCAGAGATAAATTTCCATTATTTCGATAATAAATTCTGTTTCCTCGGGCATAGCCATCAACCATTTATTATAGAGAGATTTCCCTCAGGAGAGCTTGTCATACATAAAGAATCAGCACGAATAAAAAAAGGTGATAGGTATATAATAAATGCTGGAAGTGTCGGACAGCCCCGTGATGGAGACCCGAGGGCATGCTATACAATTATTGATGATGAGAAAATGGAGATAGTGAGAATTCCCTATGATATTGAGACTGTACAGAAGAAGATGAAAAAAGTACTTCTACCCTCTCCACTTATAGAAAGGCTGTCAGAAGGAAGGTAATCGATGAGACAGAAAACAGAATATAGAATACAATCCCCCCCTCCCCCTCGAGGGGGGAGGGTAAGGGATGGGGTGAAAGTCTGTGCTTTTCCCCTGTTGTTCCTTGCTCTTTGCTCTTTGCTCTATGCTCTTTGCTCTCATGCTGCTTATGCTGATGATAATCCGCTTGACAGAATGCGGGATGAAACAATTTCATACTTCAAACCTATGACAGGTAAAATAACAATGGTCGAAGATAAAAAAGTTGTGGTTGACATCGGAGCAAAAGATTCTGTAAAGGCAGGCATGCGATTTAACATACTGAGAGAAGAAGCCTCATTTAAACACCCTGTTACAAAAGAACCCTTAGGAAAATTAGCGTCCTCTGTAGGAAGGTTTGAGATAAAAGAAGTAGGCCCGGATTCATCCATAGGCACTATAATTGAAGGTGACGCAAAAGAAGGTGATAAGGTGAGGATATCTGAGATAAAGGTGAACATGCTCTTCTGCCAGTCAAAGGATATTGACTGGAATTTAGCCGACTCGTATTACAGCAACCTGAAAAAGACAGAGAGATTTAATATGATCGAGACAGGCTTGGAGACAGATGACCCGTCAAAAGTTATTGAGGAGGCAAGAAGACTTCATGCAGAAGTTGCCCTTCTTCTGATATCTAAGTCAGTAGATTCAGGCACGCTTCTTACACAAAGGCTTTTCTGGGTATCTGATGGCACTAAATTTACTGAGGCAGATACCAAAATCGATGTCGCCTATGCAAAGGAACTGAGGTTTGGTGAGGAGCTATTTACTCCACACAAGGAAGAGGCATGGTTGCAGTTTGATTTACCCTTCGGAGCACGGCTTATAACAACAGGTGACATTAATGGGGATGGGAAACAGGAGATCGTTCTCAGTACAGGGAAAGATATCAAAGTCTACATACCAGGTGCCGACCTCCAGCCTGCATTTGGTGGGAGTTATATAGGGGGTTCTAACCTCGATGATCACCTCTGGATCGACACAATTGATCTCAATAAGAATGGGAAGGATGAGATAGTCGTGACATCAATGAGGGGGGATGAAATCGTATCTTATATTTATGAGTTGAGCGGCTCTGAATTTACCCTCCTTTATAAAGATAATGTCTTTCTGCGAAGAATAGATAATAGGCTTATAGCCCAGGCATATTCACGTGCCGAAGGGTTTGACGGTCCCGTATTTGAAATTGTATGGGAAGGAGGATATAAGAAAGGAAGTGAAGTAAAACTCCCGAAAGGTGTAAACATATATGATTTCGTATACCTTAATGACCCTCAAACAGGCAGGGTAATCCTTGCATACGATGAAAAGGGATTCCTTAATTTATACGATGATAACGGCATAAAGTTATGGAGGAGCAAAACCGGTACCGGAGGGTTTATTACAACATTCCAAAAGTCGTCGCCCTCGGTAATGCTTGAGAGGGGTGAATGGGCAATTAAAGACAGGCTCTCTCTTAGAAATAGAGAGGTCCTATTTGTTAAAAGGGTTCCATTGTTGGAGGCGGTGAGAGGGTTTGGTTATAAAAGCTCTCAGATTAAAAGATTATGGTGGAATGGACTTTCTATGGAGGAAGGCGTTTTGATAGACAATATTAAAGGTTCTATCCTTGATTATATATCTGCCGGCGATAAGATTATTATCCTTGTTAGCCCCATGTTTGGCATCAAACCCTGGAATATACTGAAGGGTGAAAATCCCTTAAAAACTATGCTCTATATTTATTCAATTAAAGGTAGATAGGGAGGTCAGGAATTGTTATTAACCGGTCGTATACCAAGACATGTAGGCATTATAATGGATGGGAATGGAAGATGGGCTGAGTTGCGCGGCCTTCCCAGAATAGAAGGCCACAGGCGTGGGGCAGAGCGTTCAAAGGAGATAATTGAGGTTTCAGTGGAACTCGGAATAAGGGCATTAACCCTGTATGCCTTTTCTATAGAAAACTGGCAGAGGCCTTCATCAGAGGTAATGACCCTGATGAAACTGCTCGAATTTTATTTAAATAAAGAACTCGACAGGTTAATTAAACAGGACGTCGTCTTTAAAGCAATTGGCGAGGTATGGAGGCTGCCCGACCATATACAGGTCATCATAAAAAAGGCAGAGGAAAAAACTGCATCAAACAAAGGTATGGCACTTGTCACAGCACTAAGCTATAGTGGACGGAATGAGATTCTAAGGGCCGTGAAGAAGGTGCTATATTCAGGTATCAGATCTGAGGAACTGACAGAAGAGACTTTCAATTCTTATCTTGATACTGCCGGCCTCCCTGCCCCGGACTTAATTATAAGAACCAGCGGAGAGATGCGTATAAGCAACTTCCTGCTGTGGCAGGGGGCGTATTCAGAACTCTATTTTACTGACACGCTCTGGCCTGATTTCACAAAGGACGAATTCTTACTTGCGATACAGGATTATCAGCGGAGGGAGCGGAGGTTCGGCGCCATCTCAGTGAGGGCAGATGCACTTTAAGAGGCTAATTGTTGCTGCAGTTCTTCTGCCTGTTATTTACCTTTTTATTATGTACCTTTCTTCAGGTTATTTTCTCTTCCTGCTATCAGCCGTATCCTTCCTTGCCATGTCAGAGTTTTATTCTATGTATCATGTATCAGGGATATTAAGATATGCCTGCCTTTTTTTCGGGATCTCTATTCTTAGTGTATCCTATGTTTCGAAAGACCTTCTACCGGATGTCATTATACTTTCTGTGATGGCAGCAATAGTCATAAGGCTTCTAATTAAAAGAAATCCCCTTTCTTCGCTTTATGATATCTCTCCTCCTGTTCTTGGACTCCTTTACATCCCGGGGCTCTTAGCATTTCAAGCACAGATAAGGAAGCTCGGGCCGGAGTGGATAATCTTTCTTTATGCATTAGTATGGGCATCAGACACAATGGCTTACTATCTCGGCATATGGATTGGAAAGAGAAAACTTTACATGGAAGTGAGCCCCAACAAAACTATGGCAGGTGCTGCAGGTTCGCTTATGGGTGGTATAATAGCTGCAATCCTTTTAAGGGCCACTATTATACCTTTGCTGACCGTACCCTCAGCAGTATTAATTGGTATAATAATTGGGAGTATTTCTATAGTTGGCGATCTTGTTGAATCTATGTTTAAACGCGATGCAGGGGTTAAGGATTCAGGCATCGTAATCCCCGGGCATGGAGGCATCTTAGATAAAATTGACGGTGTGTTGTTTGCAGGCCCAATGCTTTACTGGATATTAACAATCATGGGAATAATAAAAGGCCCATAACGAAACTTTGTAATATGAAGCGCATAACAATTCTCGGTTCAACCGGTTCTATTGGAAGAAATGCCCTTGATATCGTCTCATCACATAGAAATCGTTTCAAGGTTGTTGTTTTAACAGCAGGAAACAATATTGACCTGCTTGAAAAACAGATAAAGTCTTTTTCCCCTGAGGTTGTAGCAATTGCCGATGAAATAGCCGCTAAGAAATTGCAGAAGAGAATAGGGAAAAAACATACTTCGTCTTTACAAATACTATCAGGTCAGGATGGTATTGCAGAGGCTGCGACTTACAAGGACTCTGACTTTGTCCTCTCTGCAATTGTCGGTGCTGCAGCTTTAGTTCCGACAATATCAGCCATACGCTCCGGAAAAGCAATTGGCCTTGCAAACAAAGAAGCACTTGTAATGGCAGGAAGGATTATGATCGAAGAATCAAAAAACTACAGGGCAAAGATTCTCCCTGTAGATAGTGAACATAGTGCAATATTCCAGTGTATTGAGGGACACAGAAAATCTGATGTAAAAAGGATTATTCTAACAGCCTCAGGTGGACCTTTTGCCGGTAAAGACATTAACGAGCTGAATGATATTACGCCCGAGGATGCACTCAAGCACCCGAGATGGAAAATGGGCAAGAAGATAACAATAGACTCTGCAACTCTCATGAACAAAGGTCTCGAGGTAATTGAGGCACACTATTTATTCGGCCTTTCTTCGCAAAGGATAGACGTGCTTATCCATCCGCAAAGCATTGTACATTCCATGGTCGAGTTTAATGACAGAAGCTGTATTGCACAACTCTCGATACCTGACATGAAAGGACCAATATCATACGCTTTATCTTACCCGGAAAGGCTTGATGATGTGATAAGTGGACTTGATCTCGACAGGATTGAATCCCTTACGTTTAAGAAACCGGACAATAAATGCTTTCCATGCCTCTCTTATGCCTATACTGCTATAGAGGCCGGAGGCACAATGCCCTCTGTACTTAATGCAGCAAATGAGGTCGCTGTAAATGCATTTCTCAAAGGCGCTATCAGGTTCACTGAGATACCTTTTATAATCAGAAAAACTATGGACCATCATACCGTGATGCCTGATACAGAACTTGATGTTGTAATAGAAGCTGACAGGTGGGCAAGAAAAAAGGCAGAAGAGGTTATAAAAGCATTACAATGACATTTTTATCAGCAATAATTCTTCTCGGCATACTTATATTCGTACACGAACTCGGTCACTTTCTCTTTGCAAAGTTAGTGGGTGTTAAGGTACTAAAATTTTCACTCGGCTTTGGTCCAAAACTTTTTGGAAAAAAATATGGCAATACCGAATATCTCATTTCATCTGTACCGCTCGGTGGATATGTAAAGATGCTGGGTGAAAACCCCGGGGAAGAACTTAAAGAAGAGGAAAAGCCGTTTGCATATAATTACCAACCTGTGTGGAAGAGGTTTATAATAGTTTTTTCCGGCCCCCTCTTTAACTTGGTCTTTGCCATGATTATTTTTTTCTTTGTTTTTTTAAATGGTTTCCCTTCATTGCTTCCTGAGGTCGGAGAGGTTTTAAATAATTCGCCTGCTGTGCGTTCAGGTCTTGCAAAAGGAGACAGGATTATAGAGATTAACGGGATCGCTATAAATCAGTGGAATGAAATGACAACAGTTATCCATGAAAATCCGGATAAATCACTCATTTTCAAGATAAAAAGAGACAGCCATACTTTCCAAATATCAATAACACCTGAGATGAAGAAGTTAAAAGACATCTTTGGAGAAGAAAAAGAGATTGGATTGATAGGTATAAAACCATCTGGAAACACATTTATCAAAAAGGAGGGGATTGTCAGGGCGTTAGAGGAAAGCATTATCAGGACATGGGATATATCAGTTCTTACCGTAGTATCTCTTGTGAAGCTGATTCAAAGGGTGATACCTGCTAATACTATTGGAGGACCTATACTTATTGTACAGATGGCAGGCGACCAGGCATCTAAAGGTTTTTTGAATTTCTTCATATTTATGGCTCTCATAAGTATCAACCTGGGGATACTGAACCTGCTTCCCATTCCTATACTCGATGGAGGGCATATATTTTTTCTGGGGATTGAGGCAATCAGAAGAAAACCACTCAATGAAAAATTCATTGCAGTCAGTCAGCGGATCGGGATTGCAATAATTCTGACTATTATGGTTTTTGCATTATATAATGATATCATAAGGTTGATTACAGGGAAGCAACTCCCGTGATAAAACCCGCAGCATTAAAGACACAGGTCTCCTCAGGCGGAGTAATATTCAGAAGGTATGACGGTAGCATAGAGGTAGCTATGGTAGCAGTAAAAGGAGGCAATGTTTGGTGTCTTCCAAAGGGACTCATTGATAAAGGTGAAGTTCCTGAAAAAACTGCAATCAGAGAGGTGGCTGAAGAGACCGGGCTTAAGGGAAGGATTATTGAGAAGCTTGGAGAAATAACATACTGGTATTACATAAAAGAGGAGAACATTAAGTGCAGGAAGACCGTGCACTTTTTTCTAATGGAATATGAAGGTGGAGATGTTTCAAACCATGACTGGGAGGTAGATGATGCATCATGGTTTCTGATTGATGAGGCATTGAAGAAGGCCAGTTACAGGGGAGAAAAGGAGATAATAGAAAAAGCAAGGAAAAAACTGATAGATGGGAAAGATATTAAACTGGAATAAACTAAAAGAAGCTGTTGACAGGCTAAAGGTCGATGGTAAGAAGATCGTTTTCACCAATGGTTGTTTTGATATTATACATATTGGACATATAAGATGTCTCAAGGAGGCAAAGGCACTTGGAGATGTGCTTGTTATCGGATTAAATTCAGACAGGTCTGTCTCTTTGATAAAATCCAATAGGCCAATCAATCCTCAAAATCATAGGGCAGAGATATTATCTTCACTTGAGATGGTGGATTATGTAACCCTGTTTGACGAAGAGACTCCTTATGAATTAATCAAGTTGCTTCAGCCTGATGTCCTTGTTAAAGGCGGTGACTGGAAAAAAGAAGATATTGTCGGTTCTGACATTGCAAAAAAGACTTACAGCCTTCCATATGTCAAAGATATATCAACTTCAGAGATAATCGAGAGGATAAAAAGGCTTTAGTACGCTTGGTTTTATCAGGCTTTTTAAAAAATTATTTTTTGTCAGATATTCCCACAATCTCTATCCCTATCCTTATATCCCCCTCCTGCTCCTCTAAAGCCACCCTTTCCTCTTTAACTTCTCCAATAAGCTTTAGTTTCTCAAATAGCTCCTTCAATTTTTTAGAGCTTAGCTCTATAATAATGACTTTTTTATTATCAAAAGATTCTGTTTTGATCTTTTTCCCTCCAAGCTGTATAAAAACCTTCTCTATCTCTTCACTAACAGTCTCAAGGTCTTTAACTTTTAAAGTTAAACTAATACTATCTCTACGGGCCGCAGACCCTTTTTCCTCAACCAATTCTTTTGGCTTAGGTGCGGCGGATATGGCTTCACGCTTTGATTCATCCTTTGCAATAGCGCCTGCAGATGGCATAATCTTTTCCTGCTTTACAACTGGCGCTGGGGCTTTTGGTGCTTCTGTATATTTCTCTATGTTTTCTGGTTTTTTTGCAGGCATCTCTGGTTCAGCAGGCTTAACTAAAATAGGTTTGCTCTCCTTAAAAGCATAGACTTTTTCTTCTGAAGATGCTCCTTTTCTGTCATTGCGAGCCAAAGGCGAAGCAATCTCGTCTTTTGGGATTGTGGCGCCTGCCCTGAGTTGTTGAGATTGCTTCCGGACTTCGTCTTTCGCAATGACATTTTCACTTCCGGTAGGGGCTTGTACTACTTTCATCTCCGGCTGAATGGTTTTGAATATATAAACCGCGGTAATTACTATTGCAATAGCAGCAAAAGCCTCGATTGGCAGTTTTATATGAAGTGGATAAAATAATTTTTGAAATACCCCTTTCTTTGGCTCAGCTCGGAATCGAGTCGCAACGACTTCTGATCTTATTCTTGCCATAATTTTCTGCGTCAGCCATTGAGGGGGCTCTATCTCTTCGAGACTCTGTACATACTTAACGGTCTTCCTCAGTTCAGAAAGAGATTTACTGCATTTCCGACAAGACTTTAGATGCTCTTCGATAAGCAGCTTTTCTTCATAAGAAATAATGTTTTCTATATAAGCTGATAGTTTTTCTTGAATGTTACTGCATTCCATTTATAAATCTCCAATCACTTTCTTTAAGCATATTTTCAGAGCCTCTCTTGACCTGAAAAGCCTTGATTTAACAGTCCCCTCTGCTATTTTAAGCATCTTGCTTATCTCGTCATAAGAAAAACCCTGTATATCCCTTAAAATAAGGACATCTTTGAATTCATCATCAAGAGAATTTATACATCCCTGCACTTTTTGCTGAAACTCTTTTTTCTCAAGCTGTTCGAGAATAGAAGGCTCGTTTGATACAGACTCTGCTTTTATATTGCCATCATCTGTAAGAACAGGATCATCTATAGAAACCTGTTCGTGATAAAGCTGAGTTTTTAATTGTTTAAGACGGTTTTTGGAAAGATTCATAACAATAGTATAAAGCCATGTAGAGAATTTTGCCTTTCCTTCAAAATCCCTTATGGCTTTATATGCAGAGACAAATGAGTCCTGCACAATCTCACATGCTTCTTCGTAGCTACCGATCATCCTGTAAGCGATATTCAGCATCTTTTTCTGATGCTTTTTTACCAATACCTCAAAGGCATCCACATCCCCCTTTTTACATAAAGACACGAACTTATAATCTTCATCTGTTATTATTTTTTTTTCTTCTTTCACATTATTAGACAAATCAGTTAGAGGATTTGTTCCTTATGATTATATCATCAAAACCACATCAACCCATGTAATTTTCTATATGTAAACATTTAAGAGAACCATCCTTGACATTGTTTCTGGATATGATAGTCTTTACTTACGGACAAGCTAATTGAAGAAATCTCTTTAAGGGATAAACTGCATGTTTTTGAAGACAGAAAGCAGGCAGGCCGTCTTCTTGCTGAAAATCTTATAAAATACAAAGGTTCTGATAGCATAATCCTCGGAATCCCGTCAGGGGGTGTCCCAATTGCGTCAGAGATAGCAAATGCCCTTAACCTGCCAATGGATTTGATTGTAGTGAGAAAGATACAGATACCCTATAACCCGGAGGCAGGTTTTGGTGCAATGGGACCTGATGGGGAGATTATTTTAAACGAAATATTGTTAGATCAGTTGAAACTGACAGAAGACAAGATAAAAACACAGATTAAAAAGACAATGGATGTTATCAAAAAACGGAATCAATTGTTCAGAGTAGAAAAACCCTTTCCTTCTTTGAAAGGTAAGATTGCTATCATTGTTGATGATGGCCTTGCATCTGGCTTTACGATGCTTGCAGCCATTAAGTTTATAAAGACAAAGGCGCCCCGGAAAATTGTTGTTGCTGTTCCTACAGCATCAAAGAAAACAATAGATTTCATTCTGCCGGAGATTGATGAACTTATATGCCTTAATGTGAGGAGAAGGTTTCCTTTTGCTGTGGCCGATGCTTACAGAAACTGGTACGACCTTACAGATGAAGAGGTTTTAGATACAATAAAGAAATCCCGGTGTTTTACTGAGGAATAAACCTTGACAGACCTCCAACCTATTTAGCACACACCCTTATATTTTCTGGTGTTTTTCTTATAACTGAGGTAACATCTGTTGGCATCATCACATTACTCGATTTTATAATAATCAACACCATAATTATTCCCCTGGAAGAGAAAGAGCTTTTAAGCCGTTTCGGTGAGGATTATGAATTTTATAAGAGGAAGGTTCCTTCACGATTCTTCCCCCGAGTTCATATGAGATAAAATCTCCACACTCTTTTAGGCTTAGGTTTCTCTTTTCATCCTTTCCCTATAACCCTTATAATCAGGGACAAAACGCTGATATTCTTCAGACATTAAAGGTGATGAGATCATAAAATCAGCAGAAGCCCGATTGCAGGCTACCGGGATGTTCCAAACCACAGCTATCCGCAAAAGGGCCTTTACATCTGTATCATGGGGTTGTGGTTCGAGAGGGTCCCAGAAAAAGATAATAAAATCTATATCCCCCTCTGCAATCTTCGCTCCTATTTGCTGGTCACCGCCTAATGGTCCGCTCTGGAGTTTTGTAATCTCAACATCCAATTCCTGTTCCAGCAGTTTGCCGGTTGTTCCTGTTGCATATAGTTCGTGTTGAACGATAAGGTCCTTATTAAATCTTGCCCATTCCAATAGGTCATTCTTTTTATTGTCATGCGCCACGAGGGCTATTTTTTTCTTTTGTCCGATCGCTAACTTTTTGTATCCCATATAGCTTCTTGCCTCCTTACGTTGCACCCCTTCGATATCAGACCCCTTCCCATTGTCGGAACTTGATTATTTTTTGAGAAGGGTTTTATTTAATATCCTCTTTCAAATTTCTCGCTCTCACAAACTTCTCGCACTTGATCCTTTACGAGGTTCCCTTCCTCCCAAACCCTTTCATGAACTTTATGACATCTTGTGCGTGCATTGTAATCTACTGGATCAGCACGATAAATACCCCGTCCATCCTCGGTTCTATATTCCACAGGCCTTCCAGATGCTGCTGCTTCTCTTGATGCCCTCATAGAAATATCTACAAGTGTTGCCCCAGCCACCGCGCCAAGGGTTGCTCCAATAACA
>JBGQLV010000066.1:0-12916 GCA_041500225.1 Thermodesulfovibrionia bacterium
AATATTTTCCTTAGTAACGATTGATAACATTGAATAACCCAATTCTGCTTTGTAAAGGTTTTTATGCGTATATGCCTGCTTTGGTCATCAGATAAATGCAGTTTTCGGGTTAATGCACCGGCCCTGAAGACAGCAGTTTTTCTACCTCTTTTTTTATTACTGAAGGAGGTATCCCGCCATGTATCTTTAGTACACCATTTATCAATACAACAGGGGTGTTTACTGCACCAAGTCTCAAAAGCTCCCTTATATCGTCAAACTCTTCCTCTCCATCCATGAACAAGTCTATATATTCGACAAATACAACAGAAGGATAAAAATAATTCATCTCCTTAGAAAGTTCCTCTGTAAGTATCTTATTCGTTCCCGCTGCCTCGGATGCATCCTCATCAAAGAGAATACCCTCCATAGGATTATCAAGTATCTGTATATGGACCCTTTGGAGCATTCAGGTCACCTGCCTTTCGTCGCGTTTAACCGCCTGAGGCGGGTTTAGCCCCTTAGAAAGAAAACCTTACTCGTATTTTCTAACAGGGATTACCAGCATGTTATCTATTAGCCTCGTATCTCCGATCTTAACTGCCACTGCAAGCAGTGTATCACCCTTTATTTCTGAAAGTTCACTAAGGGTAACCGGGTCATAGACTCCGGCATAATCAAGACCTGACACCGCAGGCTCTTTCAGGAGTCCATCCTGCATTACCCCTTTAATATAATTAGCATCTATTATACCAGATTTTATAAGATCCGAGGCTTCTATAAGACACTTGTAGATGACTGTTGCTGCTTCTCTCTGTCTTATATCGAGGTATGCGTTTCTTGAACTCATTGCAAGACCATCTTGTTCCCTTAATGTTGGACATACCACAATATCCGCATCCATATCAAGGTCTTTTACAAGCTGTTTTATAACTATAGTCTGCTGAAAATCCTTCCGGCCAAAATATGCCTTTGTTGGTTTTACGATATTCAGGAGCTTTGTTACAACTGTTGCTACACCCTTGAAATGACCGGGTCTGAATGCGCCGCAGAGTCTTTCTGAAATCTTTTCTACTTCAACACAGGTCGAAAACCCTTCAGGATATATCAAAGGTGCATCAGGCATAAAAAGTATATCCGCCTCTTCTTTAAAAAGCTTTGCTGTATCTCCTTCAATGTCCCTCGGATACTGCTTGAAATCTTCTGAGGGCCCGAACTGGGTTGGATTAACAAATATGCTCACCACGGTTACATCATTCTCCTGTTTTGCCCTTCTGACCAGTCTGAGATGACCCTCGTGGAGCACCCCCATCGTCGGGACAAAACCTATTGTCCTCCCGCGTAAAATGTGGCCTTTAGACGTATCCTGCATTATGCGTGGTATTCGTATTATCTCCATGCTTATATACCTATTTCCCGCAATAAAGCCTCAAGGAGTTCATCTTCTTTGACTGTTTTTAATATCTTGCCTTTTTTAAAAATAATTCCTCTACCCTTCCCTCCTGCTATCCCGAAATCAGCTCCCCTTGCCTCTCCAGGGCCATTTACAACACACCCCATAACAGCGATCGTTATTGGTTTGTCGATATTTCTTAGCCTATATTCAACCTTTGTTGCAAGTCCTTTCAGATCAATTCTGCACCTGCCGCATGTTGGGCAGGATATAATATCTACACCTTTCTTTCTGAGGCCGAGTGACTTTAGTATCTCATAGGCAACACGTACCTCTTCTTCCGGCTTAGCAGTAAGTGATACCCTGATGGTATCTCCTATCCCTTCAGAAAGTAATATGCCGAGGCCGACAGAGCTTTTTATTATCCCACTGGATGGAGGGCCGGCTTCTGATATCCCTATATGGAGAGGATAGTCATATCTTTCAGAGAATAACCTGTATGCCTCGACTGTTTTCAGTACTTCTGATGCCTTAAGCGATACCTTAATATTAGTAAACTTAAGTTCTTCGAGTATCTGTATATGTTTTCCTGCACTCTCAACAAGAGCCTCAGGGTTTGGATGTCCATATTTCTTAAGGAGTTCTTTCTCGAGTGAGCCAGCATTTACACCTATTCGTATAGGTATTCCTCTTTCCCCGGCAGCAGTAACTACCTCTTTTATCTTCCACCGTGCACCGATATTACCCGGGTTTATTCGCAGGCTGTCAACCCCTTCTTTTATTGCCTCAAGTGCGAGCCTCCAGTCAAAATGGATGTCAGCTATCATTGGTATGCTAATAGATTTTTTTATCTTACCAAGAGTCTTTGCTGCATTCATGTCAGGCACTGCAAGCCTTATTATTTCACATCCTGAGGCCTCGAGGGATTTAATCTGTTTTGTGGTTGACTTTACATCTGATGTGTCTGTCTTTGTCATGGACTGGACAACAATCGTATTCCCTCCCCCAATCGGTACTTTACCCACATAAATTGTCCTTGTCTTTTTACGAGCTTCCATTCTTCTCCGTGCCTTTTTCCGTCTCCCCTTTATTCTCTATTTGCTTCTTTTCCCTGTAAGATTTCACAGCGGCAAGGTGTTCTTTTGCTGTAACAGAAAATTGATGTGAGCCGTCATTATTAGATACAAAATATATATAAGGCACATCAGCAGGATAGAGTGCTGCAATGATTGACTTGATGCCGGGAGAGGCGATAGGGCTTGGTGGAAGGCCCTTAATTCCATAAGTATTATAAGGAGTTTTTCGTTGCAGATCTTTTGCTGTTATTTTTTCTCTGGAGCTCTTTATTCCATAAATAGCTGTAGGGTCTGCCTGCAGCAGCATATTTTTTTTCAGCCTGTTGCGGTAAACAGCAGAGATTAACGGCCTTTCAGAATCTACCACTGCCTCCTTTTCTATAATTGAGGCAAGAGTCAAAACTTCTCTTTCGGTCATTCCAATCTCTTCCGTCCTTGCTAAAAGCTCATGGGAATATTTTTCACGCATTCTGTCTATCATACTTCCTATAGCATCTTCAGGCAGTACCCCCTTAGGAATAAAATATGTGTCAGGGAAAATATAGCCTTCGATACTATTTGATTCTATATCGTAAAAAGCAAGAAAGTCAGGTTCTTTCGAAAGCTTCATAAAATCCTCTTTTGTTATTATACCGGTTTCAGAGAGCTTCTCTGATATCTCAAGAAGAGAGTCGCCTTCCACAATTTTTATCTCATACTCTATTATCTGTCCTTTGCGTATTATTTTGAAAATATCGAGCGGACTCATATTCCCCCATATAGAGTAATATCCAGCCCTTATTTTCCTGTCGGCTCCTGTAAGCCTTCCTATTAAAAGAAAGATTTTTTTATCCCTTATCAGTTTTTGGTTGTATAGTATTTCTACAACTTGCTTGAATGTTGCACCCTTCGGTATTTCTATCTCAATAATTCTGTTGCCGGCCTGTGCAGGCACAAGCATTTCAACTGCAACAGATATACTACTCACTAAGGATATGATTATAAATATTATAAGCAGGATTTTTTTCATATGATTTTAGGATGCCAAAATAAATGTGAAAATGTAAAGGAAGAAGGATTAAAAAGAAAGCGGGGCTTAACCCCGCTTTCTTTAAAACCTTTGTTTTACGAAATCCTAGTACATACCGCCCATGCCGCCACCTGGCGGCATTGCAGGCATCTCAGACTTTTCTTCAGGAATATCTGTGATCATTACAGAGGTCATCAACATCAGGGCTGCAACTGACGCCGCGTTCTGTAATGCATATCTTGTTACCTTGGTAGGATCAATAATGCCTGCCTTTATCATATCTACATACTCTTCTTTATCTGCATCAAAGCCATAGTTAACCTCTTTTGCGTGTTTTACCTTTTCGACTACTAGCGAGCCTTCAATCCCGGCGTTGTTCACTATCTGTCTGATTGGCTCTTCAAGCGCCCTTTTCACTATTTCGACGCCTATCTGCTGGTCTTCTTCGAGTTTAATGGCTTTAAGTGCAGGAAGGCATCTGAGAAATGCAACGCCTCCGCCAGGGACGATACCCTCTTCAACAGCAGCCCTTGTTGCATTGAGGGCATCTTCAACCCTTGCTTTTTTCTCCTTCATCTCCGTCTCCGTTGCTGCGCCAACATTGATTACAGCAACACCGCCGACAAGCTTTGCAAGCCTTTCCTGCAGCTTCTCCCTGTCATAGTCGGATGTTGTTTCGTCTATCTGCGTCTTTATCTGCTTAACTCTTCCCTGAATCTTTGCCGGGTCCCCTGCGCCTTCAACAATAGTTGTATTTTCTTTATCTATATTAATCTTTTTTGCCCTTCCAAGGTCAGAGATTTTTATGTTTTCAAGCTTTATACCAAGGTCTTCTGAAATCATTGTGCCGCCTGTAAGGACAGCGATATCATCGAGCATTGCCTTACGTCTTTCACCAAAACCTGGCGCCTTAACAGCACATATCTGAAGTGTTCCACGGAGCTTGTTCACAACAAGTGTTGCGAGGGCCTCACCCTCTATCTCCTCTGCAAGAATTAGTAAAGGTCTTCCCATCTTTGCAATCTGCTCGAGTACAGGAAGGAGGTCCTTCATGCTCGAAATCTTCTTCTCATGGATAAGGATATATACGTCTTCGAGTATACACTCCATCCTTTCAGGGTCAGTAATAAAATATGGGGATATATACCCCCTGTCAAACTGCATACCCTCAACAACATCGAGCGTCGTTGCCATGCTCTTTGCCTCTTCAACAGTAATTACCCCATCTTTACCTACCTTGTCCATAGCCTCTGCAATAAGCTCTCCAATGGATGAGTCATTGTTTGCAGAGATTGTACCGACTTGTGCTATCTCTTTTTTATCCTGGACAGGTTTGCTGAGTTTCTTTAGTTCATCTATAACTACTTCCACCGATTTCTCAATCCCCCTCTTGATATCCATTGGGTTCGCACCTGCAACAACATTCTTAATTCCTTCTCTATATATAGCATGTGCAAGGACAGTAGCTGTGGTTGTTCCATCACCTGCTACATCAGAGGTCTTTGATGCAACCTCCTTGACAAGCTGGGCGCCCATGTTCTCCCAGGGATCTTTCAGCTCGATCTCTTTGGCAACTGTAACACCATCCTTTGTTATTGTAGGAGCACCATATTTCTTGTCGAGTACTGCATTCCTCCCTTTTGGACCTAATGTTGCTTTTACTGCATCGGTCAGCATACTTACCCCTTTAAGTATAGAGCTTCTTGCTGCCTCGTCAAAAATAAGCTGTTTAGCCATTAATTAACCCTCCTTCTGTATTTTTGAATTTTTTTTTAGCCTTCAATAATTCCCAAGATATCTTCTTCCCTGATGATGAGGTACTCTTCATCATCGATCTTGATCTTTGAGCCTGAATATTTATCGAAAAGTACGTTAACCCCAACCTTAACCTCCAAAGGCTGACGTTTACCATCATCTGTCACCCTGCCCGGACCTACTGCTATTACTGTGCCTTTCTGAGGTTTCTCCTTAGCAGCATCGGGGATATAAAGACCCCCTGCTGTTTTTTCCTCCTCTGAAGAATACTTAACTAATACCCTGTCTCTAAGTGGCTTAAAGTTCATAATAAGTCGCTCCTTTCTTTAATATAAGATTTTTTATTTTGTTAGCACTCGAAGTCAGTGAGTGCTAATATAATATGTGATGGACAGAATATAAGGCAAGGATTTTTATCGGCTAAAAAGATGTAATTTCTCGTGAAAACTTCTATTTTTGATAAAATTCTAATATTTTCTAATTTTTTGCATATTATAAAATCTTCTTTTTATTCGCTATAAAGTTTTCAATAGCCTCTCTAAAGAAATCCCCCTGGGCCCGTACTTCTTGTGATATTCTGTTTTCATAGAGCTTTAGCCCTTCTTTTATTTCTGCTGCGAAAACAAAATAAAAATTATTATTCCTGATTGATTCATCGGCTTTTGCCCTGTTGTAAAGATATATGTCTGATATTATAGTCCTTGCAAGCCTTTTAGCCCTTTCTATCTTCTCATCAAAGAGGGGCTTTCCTGTTATTGCTTCAGGCCTTATCTGTACTTCTGCCTTTTGTTCTATTTTTTCCATCACCGGTTTTTCAGGTGGTTTTTCGAGCCTCTTTTCCTTTTCTTCAGGTTTTATGCCTCTTATTTTATTAATCTTATCTACAAGAAGTTCTGATATCTGATGGTCTTCAATATACTCGTCAGCATCATAAAGGGATGCAGGTTCTCTTTTGTATCTTTTCTTATCGTATACCGAGGTCACAAGCATAAACTTCATCTCTTTTGTCTCGGCTCTTAACTTTAACCTTTTGCATACCTCAAATCCGTAAATCTTTGGAAGACTAACCTCAATTATTGTAAGGAAAGGAAGTTCCTTAATTGCCTTGACCATCGCATCTATTCCGTCAGTGGCTGTAATCGTCTGGTAACCATTCTTAGTCAATAGTGAGGTTATTTCATTGATGACAGCAGGGTTTGAATGCGCTATAAGGACTTTGTTATTGTCCATTGCCTTTTTTGTCACAGCCACAGGTTTTTTTACAAGAAGGAATGTACTACATTTGGGGCATTTAAACCTTGAACCTTCCACCTTGAGTTTCCCTTCGTCAACCTTAAGTCTTATCTTACACTTCGGGCACACTACAACCACTGTTTAGTCCTCCTTGGCAACCAGAGTTTTATCGTTAAAAGACCTATGAGGAACCCTCCTATATGGGCAAACCATGCAACACCGCCTCTCTCATTAATCCCTGTACTTATCAAGCCATTGACAAATTGTATAATAGCCCAAAATCCGATAACTATCAAGGCAGGGATCTTTACATTTGTTATAAAAAAACCCAGGAATACTAAAGTGTGGACTGTTGCCCTGGGGAAAAGCAGTAAATATGCGCCTAAAATACCAGAAACAGCACCACTTGCACCGATCATAGGGGTAAGGGAATGCGGGCTTGTAATCGCATAGGCATATGCAGAGACAATTCCGCAGAAGATATAAAATAGAATAAATCGTATGTGACCTAATCTGTCTTCTATGTTATTGCCGAATATCCATAAGTAAAGCATATTGCCTCCTAAGTGAAACAACCCGCCATGCATAAACATTGAAGAAAAGACTGTAAGCACAGGGTGTACAGGCTGGTTTTTTTCGAAGGTTAACATATAATAAGGTATTGCACCATATGCATAGGTAACATCTTTCATTCCCGATTGAGAAATAACTTCTAATATAAATATGAATATGTTCAGTGCGATAATCCCTATCGTAACAAAAGGGAATGTATGCGTAGGATTATCGTCTTTATAAGGAATCAATTGTTCTTACCCTTTTCTTAACATTTGGATTTAGGTTTATATTAACCTATGCAAGGCACGCATTACCCCGAAAAATGCAATTAGTAAAAAATGAAGCAGGCATATGTGAAGAAAAAGCTTTACCATCGCTACCTTTGTAGGACTATTTAAACACGATTGAACCTCCACGTTTTCATGCATAACATACTGATTTCATTTAAAACCAAATTGCGATTTGTAAAGGTTTTTCTGCATATATGCCTGATGTCAACTGCATTTTTCGGGTTAACAAGAAACATAGCAAATTATACGGTAACCCCCGTTAGAATTTCACTTGGACTTTACGTCTATAATGTAATTTTTTTATCTTTGCATCATCCCCGTGTTGAAACACAGTACATTCTAACAACATAAAGGGGCATTGGTGTTAAAAACAAGACAAGGTAATTCTTGCTTGCATTATATTATATAGATATGCTATAACTTTTACGTTCATACAGGGTCATAAATTTGATAAAAACTTACAGGGGGTTTTATGGA
Organism: Thermodesulfovibrionia bacterium; assembly: GCA_041500225.1. GTDB lineage: Bacteria > Nitrospirota > Thermodesulfovibrionia > Thermodesulfovibrionales > SM23-35 > 0-14-3-00-41-53. The sequence goes on from JBGQLV010000066.1 coordinate 7,768, forward strand.
TGATATAAAAAAGAAGATATTAATATCTCTGTTTATTGTTTTCATGATTTTCCCTATATATGTCTATGCTGCTAAAGCTGTTGCTACAAAACCTGTTTTATCTGATGAGGCACAGATGTGCCTTGGTTGCCATTCAAATAAGGATATGACCAAGGCTTTGGAAAACAAAGAGATTTTATCCTTATATGCTGACGGCGATGCGTTTGTAAATTCTATCCATAATGCTATCAGTTGTGCAGGCTGTCATATGGACATCTCTATGCAAAACCATCCACAGGTTAAAAAGATCAAAAGCAAAAAGGAGTATATTGCGAATGCATCTAAGGCGTGCACAATGTGCCATGCAGATGACCAGCTCAGAAAAAAACCAATTCATAGTTTTTTAATAACCAAGGCCAAGGCGATTTCATGTGTTGAATGTCATGGTTCACATTCTATTAAAATCATGTCAGAGTGGAAAAACAGTACAAACGAACCCCAATATTGTCTTACCTGTCATAAACATGACCTTAAAATGCCCCTCAGTAGTGGTGAATTACTACCCCTTTCTGTAAATGAACCTACCTTTACAAGCTCTGTACATGGGAATCTTTCGTGTGGTGCTTGCCATATGAGCTTTTCAAAGGCCGAACACCCTGTGAAGACCTTCAAAAACAAAAAGGAGTATACTGAGAATTCCACTAAGGTATGCACAATGTGCCATGCAGATGACCAGCTCAGAAAAAACCCTGTACATAGTTCTTTGATGACCAAGGCCGCATGTGTTGAATGTCATGGTTCACATTCCATTAAAGGTATAGCAGCTCAAAGAGCCGGGTTCGGGGAAACTCAATATTGTCTTTCCTGTCATAAAAGCAGACTTAGCATGAGCATGAAGAATGGTGAATCGCTATCCGTTTTTGTAGACGAATCATCCCTCAGGAATTCTGCTCACGGCAAACTTGAATGTGCTAAGTGCCATTCAAATTTTTCGAAAACCCAACATCCGGTGAGGACTTTCAACAGCATCCAGGATTATTTTATCGCTGGCACGGAACTTTGCAAGAGATGCCACTCTGAGACTTATATAAAATATGAAGACAGTATTCATTACACTATGCTCAAGAGCGGCAATCCCAAGGCGCCCACATGCACCAACTGTCATGGGGTTGCTCACGCAACAGCCCGGACAAAAATTGATAAGACTCTGGGGCTGACTTCTTGCAATAAATGCCACGAGGATATGAAGGCTTCTTACGAAGCAAGTATACATTACCAGCTAATGGTTAAAGGAAACAAAAATGCGCCTGTCTGTTCATCATGTCATAATGCCCACGACGTACAGGATACCTCTACTTCAACCAAGATAAAGGATGGGTGTTTGAGATGTCATAAGGATACAGGGAAGATCCACGCCAAATGGCTTTCCAACCCTCCGATAACATCAACTTCCTTCGCTGGCGCGCATTTCGATGTCGTATCCTGTGCTGCCTGCCATTCTATTGAAGCCAAACGTGGAATTTATCTCACTCTATATAGCCGCAAAACCGGGAAACCTGTTACAGAGGAAGAACTCTTGAAGATATTGGAAACAGATCCCGTTGGATTAATGAAGAAGATTGATTCAAATGCGGACGGCATAATAGAGGCCAGGGAAATATGGGATTTCTTCTCGCTTCTGTATAAGAAAGGTGTAACATCAATCTTTATGGGCAAGATGGATGTTGGAAATGCTGCTGAGGCGCACATGATTGGTGGAAAAGCTGAGGCTACAAAGGATTGCGTTAAGTGCCATCAACCTGGTGCTGAATTCTTCCAGAATGTCTTTGTCGTAATCCAAAAGGCTGATGGCAAGCGGACGATTCTTAATGCGAAGCCGGGTGTACTCAATTCAGTCTATACCATACTGCCGGTCAGTAAATTTTATGCCCTCGGGAGTTCAAGCATAACGCTTTTTGATATCCTCTTTATCATCGCACTGATCGGCGGCATAGCTGTGCCGATAGGCCATATCAGCTTGAGAATCATAACTTCGCCCCTGCGGTCATTAAGAAGAATGGGAAAAGGAGGTAAGAAATAATGAAAAAGATTTATCTTCATCCGTTACCGATAAGGATATGGCACTGGGTAAACGCCCTCGGTTTCATCATCCTGATTCTGACCGGGACGCAGATCAAATTAGGGAATAAGATTAATCTGTTCTCCTTCGAAACAGCCGTGGATATCCACAGCTGGCTGGGTTTTATACTCCTGGCAAACTACTTCATATGGCTTGTCTACTACCTCCTCACTTTTAAAATAAAGATATATATTCCTCCCCTCCACCATCCGATTGAATTTGCCAAGAAGGCCTTGCGTCAGGCAAAGTTTTACGGGTGGGGCCTAATGGTCGGGGATGAGAATCCACATCACTCAACGCCGGATAACAAGTTCAACCCCATGCAGCAGGTGTCATATCTCATGATTATGGTGGCTCTTATTCCTGTCCAGATAATAACAGGTCTTTTCCTGTGGGATCCCAAACTGTTCGGTCCGGTCCTCAATCTTATCGGAGGCATTCAAATAGCAGATACGATCCATATTCTCCTCTGGATATTCTTCAGTGCATTCATCATCGTCCATTTCTATCTGGCCACCCTCGGACATACGACCTGGGCCCATATAATTGCGATGTTTAGCGGGTATGAGGAAGAGCATGAAGAACACGAGGAACATGGCCATGGAGAAGAACACGGTCATAGCACCAGCCACTAAAATTCAATAATAAAGGGGTGGGACAAAATGTCCCACCCCTTTTTCCAAAAAGAACGGGCAATGTCTAAATTGGCTTGACACATGGTTGAATTACCTTGACTCACTCCTTAAGGACATGATATATTACTAACAGGATATTAGAGGTTTTTGCGTTCAAATAAGGCCACAAAGACTTTTAGCTTTGGGGCCTTTTTTATTGAGTCCTTCTGGGATTTTAGTTTATAGATAAGGAGGTAAACAAAATGACACAAGGAACCATGAAGTGGTTCAACGACAGCAAAGAATGTATGGATTTAAAAGTTAGTGAAGAAATTCTCAAGCAAACTACAAAATGTGTATTTGATTTCAAATGTTTAAATGAGGAAACAAGGGATGTGTGTAAAGTTGACAGATGTATTGGAGGGTTATGCCTTCTGGAAACGATAAAATCAGGGTTTTGTTCTTATAAATTTTCATTTGAAAATTCCTATGCTTGTTTGTGTCCAACAAGAGTTGAACTTTATAGGAATTGCAGAATATAATAGTTCCAAATTCAGCTATTTGTATATATCCTTTGATGCATTCGACAGCATAGTGGACACTCCCTAAGAGAGCAAAGATGTTCTTTCTACAGGCCGAAATCCGCATTGTCGCCTCCTTCCTGAACTATGCATAACAATGGGCATTGATAGGGATACATGGTTCACCTGCAACTCCGCATTTCAATCGCGCGATGCAAAACGATGATTTTCATTAGAAACAGAACGTTGGTTTCTTAATTCCGTCTTAATATTCTTATTGGAAGAAATTTGAACTCAGTGATAGTATAAGGAACATTATGTCGAGATTTCCTCAGAAAAAAGCTACTCGTGGCAGTCAGCGTTGGCTTCAATTCCTTGTCAATGAGAGACCAGATATCCTCAATAAAACTATAGGACTTGGCAATATCAAGTGGGTATCTCCAGTTATGTCCGATCAATTCGCCGAATACCGTGACAAAGCTTTTTTAGATCTTCTTGGTATTCGCTTGAAGAACCGTTCGCTATCAGATTTCTGGCCAAGCAGAGGTCCGCAATGGGACGCGTTAGGGTTCAGTGAATCAGGTGAAGCAATTCTTGTTGAAGCAAAGGCGCATATTCAAGAAATCTTTTCTCCTCCCTCACAAGCTTCGCCGGAGAGTCTCAAACTTATTATCAAATCACTTACTGAGACAGCTTCTGCATTTCATGCACAGACAGGTTTGGACTGGTCCCGCCGCTTCTATTAATATGCAAAGACAAAAAAAATAAAGGGGTCAGACTTGAATATTGACATTTCTTATCTCTAAGTGATATTTTGTTACATGGCAAGGAAACCGAGGATAGAGTTTGAAGGTGCATTCTATCACGTCATAACTAGAGGCAATCAAAAGCAAAAGATATTCAGAGACAAGGAAGACTATCTGAAATATCTTGAGATATTTTCGGGCTACAAGACCAGATACAAATATTCTCTATATTCTTATGTGCTCATGAGCAACCATGTTCACTTGTTGATAGAGACTCAAAAGATTCCGCTTTCAAAGATATTGCAGGGGATTAACCAGAGCTACACAGCATATTTCAACAAGAGGTATAAAACAGTGGGACACCTATTCCAGGGGAGATACAAAGCCATACTGTGTGACAGGGACGAGTATCTGCTATCCCTTGTCAAATACATACATCTCAATCCTGTGAGGGCAAAGACAGCTAAGACACCTGATGAATATCGGTGGAGCGGCCATCATAATTATGCTAAAAAATCGGACAAGAAGGACATAGTAGATGAGGATCAGGTACTAAGGATGTTCTCAGAAGACAAGACGAAGGCGAGGAAGATTTATCGTGCTTTTATGGATGAGGGAATAACAGTCATGAAGGATGATATATACAGCACAATAGACCAGAGGATACTCGGAGATGAAAGATTCGCGGATAAGATAATGGAGCGGTATGATGATGGGATAGAGCAGAGAAGGAGAAAAAAAGAGTATAGATTATCGGAGATAGCAGCGATGATAGAGGAAGCATATGATATTACACTCAGTCAGATAAGGCAGAAAGGCAAAGACAGGGGTATATCGAAGGGCAGGAAGTTGTTAAGTCTTGTAGCAAACGAATATGGATACAAAGGCAAGGAGATAGCAGAATATATAAAAAAAGATCCGGCGATAGTCACGAGGCACTTAAAGGAGAGGAATGACTTTAGAAGGGAAATAGAAAAATTGATTAAGGGATTGAAGGATATGAGGCCAAATGTCAATAAGCAAGTCTGACCCCATTGCCTTACCATAAGCAAGTCTGAACATCCCGCTGGAATTTTCAAGATATTTTTTTGTTATTGAGAAAGGATGTACCTCCTGTTCATCTTCAACATCTTAAAGATGACACGACAAAGATGGCGTCCTAGTGCCCGT
>JBGQLV010000067.1:0-11555 GCA_041500225.1 Thermodesulfovibrionia bacterium
CAAATTATACCTGAAGTTAGCAGCAAATTGTATAAACTATTTAGAGTCTGTTTATAAAGTCAGTATTTGTCATCCTCCGGCTTGACCGGGGGATCCAGAAGGTATTGAAAACACTGGATTCCCGCCTTCGCGAGAATGACGACTTTTTATAGAAATGACAGTTTATAAACAGACACTATTTAGATTGCTTCGTCGGCTGTAACGACCTTCTTGCAATAATTATTATGTCATTTTGAATTGTTGTAAAGCAATATCGTTTTTTATCGCTGTATTTGGGTTATAATATTTATTTAATAAACTGAAAGAATCTTTTTGAAAAATACTAATAAAAAGGGGAACTTTTGTCAATATGCTGTATCCTGACTTAGAAAGTTTCAAGTCTCTTTCGGTAAAGGGAAATCTTATCCCCGTCTATAGGGAAATCCTTGCCGATACAGAAACACCAGTATCAGCAGCCCTGAAGCTTGGAGGTTCACCCTCATTTTTACTTGAGAGCATGGTTGGAGGCGAGAAATGGGCAAGATATTCCTTCCTCGGCTCGAGACCATCAAAGGTTATAAGAAGCTGGGGTAAAAAGGTAGAGATAAAAGATAATGAAATGGGGGCTAAAATATTTGAGGTAGAGAATCCCTTTGAGGTTATAAAAAGAGAGGTTACCGCATACACCCCGGTTGATGTTATAGGACTGCCGAGGTTTTATGGCGGTCTTGTCGGCTATATAGGCTATGACATGGTCAGATTTTTTGAAAGCATCCCTGATGAAAAAAGGCCGGGGCTTAAACTTCCTGATATGTTTTTTATGGTCACAGATACAGTAGTTATATTTGACAACCTTAAAGGGAAGATAAAGGTTGTCTCAAATACTCATTTTAATAACAAATCTCCTGAAGAAGCATACAGAGAGGCTGAGGAAAAGATAGAAAATATTATAGAAAAACTAAGAAAGTCAAAACTCAGCCCTCCTGCCCGAAGGACGGCAGGCGGGCCCTCGAGGGTCGGAATCGACTCGTACCGAGGGGAGGGTAAGGGAGGGGGTGAAAACTCCGAACTTAATACAGACTCTTCGCCTTCAGGATATTTATCGTCTTTTCTTACAAAAGAGGCATTTGAGAATGCAGTCCTCAAGGGGAAGGATTACATAATGTCAGGAGATGTGATTCAGGTTGTTCTATCACAGAGGTTTGAACGCGCATTTGATGTAGAGCCATTCCATATTTACAGGGCATTACGCGTTATCAACCCCTCTCCATACATGTATTATATTGACACAGGTGATGCACAACTTGTCGGCTCATCCCCTGAAATATTGGTCAGGCTTGAAGGCAGAAAGATAATCTTGAGACCTATTGCAGGCACCCGGAAGAGAGGGGAAACAGAAGAAGAAGATAAAGTCCTTGAGGAAGAGCTCAGGAAAGACCCTAAAGAGATGGCAGAACATATAATGCTCGTTGACCTTGGAAGAAACGATGTCGGAAGGGTTGCAGAAACAGGTTCTGTAAAGGTTACAGAGTTGATGACTGTTGAAAGGTATAGTCACGTTATGCATCTTGTATCAAACGTAGAAGGTAGTTTGAAAAATGGGCTGGATGCATTTGATGTATTAGAGGCGTGCTTCCCTGCCGGCACAGTTACAGGAGCACCAAAGGTAAGGGCAATGGAGATTATAGAGGAGCTTGAGCCAATGAGGCGGGGGCCGTATGCAGGTGCTGTAGGATATCTCAGCTATTCAGGGAATATGGATACCTGTATTACAATCAGAACACTCTTGATAAAGAAAAATAAGGTGTATGTTCAGGCTGGTGCAGGAATTGTAGCTGATTCGGTTCCTGAGAAAGAGTATGCTGAAACAGTTAATAAGGCAATGGGTATGATGAGGGCAGTTGATATGGCAGAAAGAGAATTAAGTTAAGGGGAAATAATTATATGTTATTAATGATTGATAATTACGATTCCTTTACCTATAACCTCGTCCAGTACCTCGGAGAGATTGGTGAGGACATAAAGGTCTTCAGGAACGATAAGATTACAATTCATGAGATAGAAAGATTAAACCCTGAAAGGATTGTAATCTCACCTGGCCCATGCACACCAAAAGAGGCTGGTATTTCTGTAGAACTGATAAAACATTTTTCCGGCAAGATCCCGATTCTCGGGGTATGCCTTGGCCATCAATCCATAGGTGCAGCATTTGGAGGAGACATAATAAGGGCTCCACGGCTCATGCATGGAAAGACATCACTGATAAACCATGATGGAAGAACGATATTTGAAGGTCTTCCAAATCCATTTGAGGCAACAAGATATCACTCCCTTGTGATAAAGAAGGAAACCCTCCCTGATTGCCTTGAGATAACTGCATGGACAGATATTGGTGAGATAATGGGCGTAAGGCACAAGGAGTTTATTATCGAAGGTGTTCAATTTCATCCAGAATCAATACTTACAAAGGTCGGCAAAGATTTGCTGAGAAACTTCCTGAAGTTAAAATAAATGACAAAATTAAATTTATATACCCCTCACCCTAACCCTCTCCCACAAGGTGAGTGGGAATATCCCCTATTGAGAGGGGTGTAGGGGTGTGTTCCCCCCCTCGACGGGAGGTCCGTCAATAAGTAAGACGGGAGGGGATGTAGGGGAGGGCGAAGGAACTTATGATAAAAGAAGCGATAAACTTGCTTGTTGGAAATATATCTCTTTCAGAGGTTGAGATGGCTGAGTGCATGAAGGAGATAATGGAGGGGAAGGCTACAGATGCCCAGATCGGTGCCTTTCTCACAGCATTGAGGATTAAAGGCGAGACGGTCGAGGAGATAACAGGCGCTGCGAGGATTATGAGGGAGAAGGCAACAACCATCAAGGCACCTGATGGAGTTCTTGACACATGCGGCACTGGTGGTGATATGTCACATACATTCAATATCTCAACAACAACAGCCATCGTTGTTGCAGGGGCAGGGATACCTGTTGCAAAGCACGGGAACCGTTCTGTCTCAAGCCAGTCCGGAAGTGCTGATGTACTTGAGGCCCTCGGTGTAAAAATAGATTTATCGCCTGAGAAGGTAGAGAAGTGTCTTTTCGAGACAGGTTTTGGCTTCCTCTTTGCACCCTTGTTCCACCCTGCAATGAAATATGCAATCGGCCCACGTCGGGAAATGGGGATAAGGACTATATTTAATATACTCGGCCCGATAACAAACCCTGCTGGTGCAAAAAGACAAGTGCTCGGTGTGTTTGCCGACAAACTTACAGGGATACTCGCGATGGTTCTTGGAAACCTCGGTGCAGTTGATGCAATGGTTGTCCACGGTGAGGATGGACTTGACGAGATAAGCATTTCAAACAGAACAAGGGTTTCAAGGTTTAAAGGCGGGAAGACCCAAAACTTTTATATTGAGCCGGAGGATTTTAGCATCAGGAGAAATAAGATCGAACATATACTTGGTGGCAATAAGGAAAACAATGCAGTCATATCACTCTCAATTCTTAATGGTGAAAAAGGACCAAAGCGAGATATAGTCCTCATAAACTCAGCTATCGCCTTTATTGTCGCAGGAAAGACAGAGGATTTTAAGATCGCACTTAGCATGGCAGCAGATTCGATAGATTCAGGAAGGGCATTAAAAAAACTCGAAGAGGTAAAGAGGGTTAGTAACTCTCTCTAAAACGTAAAGAGGAGGATTTTTGACTGTCAGGATAGGAGTTATCGGAGTCGGATATCTCGGTCAGCACCATGAACGGATTTATTCCGAGCTTGAAAACGTAGAACTTACTGCTGTTGTTGACATTGACAAAAAAAAGGCTGATGCATTTGCAGAGAAATATGGTTGCAAGGCATACTATGATTACAAGCATATCCTAAACGAAGTTGATGCTGTCAGTATTGTAACACCTACAACAACCCATTATAGTATTGCTCTCGATTGTATTAAAGCAGGCAAAGATATTCTTATTGAGAAACCTATAACAATGAATGTCAAAGAAGCTGAGAAACTTATAAATGAAGCAGAGAAAAGGGATTGTATAATTCAGGTCGGTCATCTGGAAAGATATAATCCTGCTGTGCTTGCTGCCTCTGAGATGATTAAAAAACCGCTCTTTATCGAGTCAGAAAGACTCTCCCCATTTCTCGGGAGAGGAACAGATGTTGATGTCACACTCGATCTCATGATACATGATATAGATATCATACTGAGTCTCATTTCTTCTCCTGTCAAAGACATTAGGGCAGTAGGTGCAAAGGTGCTTACTGATAAGATTGATGTTGCAAAGGCATGGCTTGCGTTTGAAAATGGCTGCATAGCACTTGCTACAGTAAGCCGTCTATCACCAGAGAAACTAAGGAGACTTAAGGTCTTTCAAAAAGATTCTTATATATCCATCGATTATCAGAGCTCAGAAATAAAGCGCCATTTCAGGACTAAAGAAGGTATATCGTTTGCTGTCACAAAACCCGAAAATAAAGAACCTCTGAAAGAAGAATTAAAGGATTTCATCAATTGTGTAAAGGAAAGAAGGAGACCAACCGTCTCTGCTGTTGAAGGAAAAAATGCACTTAAAATAGTCCTGGAAATATCGAAGATCATAAAAAAGGGACGATAAAAATATAGGAGATTAAAGATGGTTCCGATGGTTGATTTGAAAAAACAATTCCAGGAGACTAAAGATGAGATATTTCATGTTCTTATAGAGATACTCGAAAGCGGTCAATATATTCTTGGAGCGAAGGTCTCTGAGTTTGAAAAAAAGGTAGCAGTTTATCATGGCGTCCGAGAGGCAATAGGCGTTGCTTCAGGTACTGATGCCCTTCATCTGGCAATTGATGCATTGGGTATAGGTGAAGGAGACGAAGTTATCACAACACCGTTTACGTTTTTTGCTACTGTTGAGGCAATCTTGTATACAGGTGCTACCCCTGTCTTTGTTGATATTGAGCCTGATACATTAAATATAGATGTAAGTCAGATAGAGGCAAATATAACAGGAAAAACAAAAGCGCTTTTGCCTGTTCATCTGTTCGGCCATCCGGCTGATATGAGAACGATTTTAAATATAGCAAAAAAACATAGACTGAAAATGATTGAAGACTGTGCCCAGTCTTTTGGTGCCGAGGCAAACGGCAAAAAGGTCGGAAGCATCGGAGATGCAGGTTGTTTCAGTTTTTATCCGAGTAAAAACCTCGGTGGATACGGAGATGGTGGTATGATAATTCTTAACAGCACAAGAGTGGCAGATACAATAAGGGAATTAAGAAACCACGGCTCCAGAGGTTCTTATAGACATAAGAGGGTTGGATTTAATAGCCGGTTAGATGAGATACAGGCCGGCATCCTTCTTGTAAAACTCATTCGCATAGATGAATATAATAGAAAGCGGAGGCAGAATGCGTCATTTTATAATAACCTCCTTTCAGATAAGGTAAAATGCCCTGTTGAAAAGAAAGGTGCATATCATGTCTACCACCAGTACACAATCATGAGCCATAAAAGGGATGAGATACAACAGAAGCTTAAGAAAAACGGTATCTCATCAGTTATTTATTATCCAGTGCCGCTCCACCTGCAGAAGGCACTTAAATTTTTAGGTTATCAAAAAGGGGATTTTCCTGTTACTGAGAAGGCAGCCAAAGAAGTACTCTCATTGCCAATGTATCCGGAACTTGAGGAATCAGCGATAATAAAAATATCAAAAATAATTAAGGATATTGTTTAAATAGCAACCTTATACCAGGCTACAGAAATTTTCAATTTCAAATATATGAATACTTTTATGATAGTTGCAGGTGAAAGCTCGGGTGAATTATACGGCTCACTCCTTGCAAAAGAGATGAAAAGCAAAAGGCCTGATGTTCATATCATGGGTGTCGGCGGTAAGAAGATGGATAAGGCAGGCGTAGAACTTATCTCGGGCACAACAGACGCCTTAGGCCTTGTAGAGGCAGTTTCAGCATACGGCAAAATCAAGGCTTCATTCAAAAAAACTGTTAATGCGATTAAACAGTATAAGCCTGACGTCGTTGTCCTTATTGATTATCCTGATTTTAATATAAAAGTAGCAAAAGTGGCTAAATCAGCCGGCGTAAAGATATTGTATTATGTAAGCCCACAGGTATGGGCATGGAGAAAAGGCAGAGTTAAAAAGATTGCAAGTATAGTAAACAGAATGGCAGTTATACTTCCATTCGAAGAAAAGATATACAGGAAAGCAGGGTTAGAGTGTGAGTTTGTCGGCCATCCGATACTTGAAGAGATAGAGGCTGTATTAGAAGAAGTTAGAAGTAAAAATTTAGATGTCAGAGCTAATCACCCCCCCAGCCCCCCCTTGATAAGGGGGGGATTGGAGGGGGGGTCTTCTCCGAACTCCGAACTCCGAACTTACTTTAAGACTGTTCTTGGTCTTGATTCTAATAAACCACTCCTTTCACTTCTTCCCGGGAGCAGGCCTAATGAACTTAACAGACTTCTGCCTCTAATAATAGATGTTGTCAGGCAATTCAGGAGTGATCCTGGAATAAGTTCAGGAAAGGATTACCAGTTCTGCATTCCCCTTGCTCCAAATACAGATGAAGGGAAATACAGTCTTTATCTTGATGCACTAAGGCAGGAAGGCGTGATCATTAAGAAAGGTGAACCGGTAAGGGTACTTGCTGCATCTGATATGGCAGTAGTTGCCTCAGGTACAGCTACCCTTCAGGCTGCTTTTCTTGAGGTTCCGATGGTTGTAGTGTATAAACTTTCTCCCCTGACCTATCTGCTTGGAAAACTTATTGTTAATGTTAAACATATATCACTGGTTAATATTCTTTCAGGCAGAGAGGTTGTAACTGAGCTCCTTCAGAAAAGGGCTAATCCCGAAGATATAATAAAAGAGCTTAAAAAAATCATATTTGACACAAATTATAGAGAAGAAATGCTCAATTATTACAGATTAATCAAAGAACCATTTTCTGGTAAGAGGGCTTCAAAAAGGGTCGCTGAGATAATAATGGAAATGACGGGATGGAGTGAAAACATTAATGTTGCATAAAATTATAATCGCTTATAGGGCAGACATGAAACGCTTGGGTTAAGTTAACAAAATGTATTTACTTTACAGCCTCATATATACCATTGCCATTATTTTTCTATTGCCCTTCGAGTATTTCAAAAGACCCAAAGACATAAGAAAAAGATGGCTGAGGGAAAAATTCGGTTTTTTAAATTCGGCCTTCGTCCCTCATTCCTCGTCTCTTATCTGGGTTCATGCTGTATCTGTTGGAGAGGTTATGGCAGCGCTGCCCATGCTTAAAAGCTTAAAGAAGCGATATCCGTCAAGAGGCATCATCCTGTCAACAATCACTGACACAGGGCAGAAGGTTGCAAGGGAAGGGGCACCTGAAGATACAATAATTGTTTATCTCCCATTTGATATTGCTTCAATCCTGAATACAGTCCTGAAAAGGATAAAACCAGAGATTTTAATCGTAATCGAGACAGAACTATGGCCTAACTTGTTCAGGGTATTTAAAGAAAACGGGATCCCTGTTATTTTGTTTAATGGAAGAATTTCCGAAGGCTCATTCAAGGGATATAGAAAGGTTTCTTTTTTTATGAAAAGGATCCTTTCCTATGTTGATTTCTTTGGTATGCAGGGTGAGGAATATGCCGAGAGGATAAGAAGTCTTGGTGCTAATAAAAGCAGGGTTAAGACTTTAGGTAATTTTAAATTCGATACAAGACCACCTTCACAAATCCCTGAATGGACAAAGAGGATAAAGGGACCTGTTATCATAGCAGGCAGCACTTACGAAAGAGAGGAGGAATTTTTAACCTCTGTTTACTTAGAGCTTAAAAAAGATTTTCCTGATTTAAATCTTATCATTGCACCGAGACATCCTGAGAGGTTTAAAGGAGTTGAAGATATGCTCAGCTCAAAAGGAATCTCATTTATTAAGCGCTCAGCTTTCAGCACTCAGCATAGCGAGTTGTCTGAGGCGACTGATTGGCAAACCATTAAAGGAATGATTATTCTCCTCGATACCATTGGTGAGCTTTCAGCCGTATATGGAATAGCTGACATTGCAATCATTGGTAAAAGCTTTAAAGGCTATGGTGGACAAAATCCCCTTGAACCAGCATACTGGGAGAAGCCTATATTATGCGGCCCGCATATGGAGAATTTCCCGGTTATCAAGGATTTTTATAATGCAGGCGCAGCCCTCGAAGTTAATGAAGAAGGGCTTTATGCAAAATTAAAAGAGCTTCTCAGGTCTCCTGAAAAGGCAAAAGAAATCGGCTCAAAGGCACAGGAATTGTACAGGAGGAATGCAGGCGCTGTTGAAAGGGCAATGGAGATAATCGCAAGATATGTTAATGAATCCTAAAAAATCATTCAAACGAGATTCTTTTAAGTCAGCAGTTGAATTTTTTACTAACCATTATCAGCCCAGGAAAGGAGAGAGTCCTATGAAGAGTCGGTTATCATTAACCATAGCAGTAATTTTGACTGTCATGTTTCTCAAATCTGTTCCACTGGAGGCCGCAAGTAAGGAAGTAGCAAAAGTAAACGATGCAATTGATGTATTAGAAGAGATCATGGCCATCCCGGAAAAAGGCATTCCACCCGCTTTGCTGAATAATGCCCAGGGCATTGCAATCATTCCAGGCGTAATTAAAGCCGGGTTCGTAATCGGCGGTCGATATGGTAGCGGTATCATGGTTGTACGTGATAAGAAAGGTGAATGGAGCAACCCCTCGTTTGTCACCCTTACCGGAGGCAGCATTGGTTGGCAGGTTGGCGCACAGTCCGCAGATATTATCCTGGTTTTCAAGAGCAGAAGGGGTATAAATAACATGATGAAGGGTAAGTTTACTCTTGGTGGTGACGCAAGTATAGCTGCCGGTCCGGTAGGAAGGCAAGTTGAGGCTGGAACCGATGTCCAGCTTAAAGCAGAGATTGTCTCATACTCCCGAACCCGGGGACTGTTTGCAGGATTATCGCTGGAAGGCGCTGCCTTACAAATCGACTATGATGCTGATGCCGCTTTTTATGAGAGAGAGGCTATCCAGACAAGTGATATTTTCACAAATAAGGAGATAAAGTCACCTGTTGTAGTAAAAAAATTGAAAGAGGTTTTAAAAAAATATACTTCTAATAAGTCAAAAGATTGATAAAACCATTTTTACATTTTGTCCCATACATATCTTAATATAGTAAGTTGATCGGGTTAGAGGATTCTCGATTTTCTAACTTATAATGTAGATATTTAATCATGAAATATTTCGAAAAACTTAAAGACTATATAATCAGATTCAATAAAAAGGGTTTATCACCCGCTGAAATTGCCTCTGCCGTTGCACTTGGTAACTTCATAGGTTTTATACCGATAATAGGTACTCATACAATAATAGCCCTTGGCCTTTCATATGTCTTAAGGCTCAACACACTTATTGTCTTTCTCGGCACACAAATATCAAATCCTATATCCTTCCCTTTTCAGATTTTCATCAGTGCAGAGATAGGAAACTTAATCCTGCACGGTAGATTTCTTGAGATCAAGTTTTCAAGGGATATAAGCTATCTCAATCACTATATATGGCCTATAATTGTGGGGGGTCTTGTCCTTGGGATTGTCGTGTCAGGGTTATCTTTTTTCTTGATAAAATATTTTTTAAATAAAAGGCGGGGCTCTTTATGAGAGTACCCTGCCCCAATGAGTAACGGTAGTTCATTTATTGACTTTAAGCTTGTTTTTTTATATCCTAAACTTCGATGAAGGTAATAATATAAAATGAGATTATTTCCAAAAGAGATTGACTTTTTCGAGGTATTCGATAAGGTAGCATCAAATATTTCAAATGCAGCCTCCCTCTTCGTTTCTCTCATGGAAAACTTTGACAACGTAGATGTCAAGGTAAAGGAGATACATGAATTAGAACAGGATGGCGACATATTAACACATGACATCATGAAGAAACTCAACAAAACCTTTATCACACCTATAGACAGGGAAGATTTATATGCCCTTGCATCAAGATTAGATGATATCTTAGACCTTATCTGGGCTGCAGCTGATAGGCTTACAGTGTTTAAACTAAAGGAACCCACAAAAGAGGCGATCACAATGTCAAAAGATCTTCTTACAACTGCTGAGTGTGTGCATAAGGCAATCAAAAAACTTAAAGAAAAGAATTACTCGCATGTCCAGGAATATTGTATTGAAATAAACAGGCTTGAAAACAGGATAGACAGGGGCTTTAGAGACGCACTCGGAAATTTATTTGATGAAATAAAAGACCCTATCCTTATTATCAAATGGAAAGAAATATATGAGCATCTTGAAGATGCATCGGACAAATGTGAGGATGTTGCAAATGTATTAGAGGCCATAGTGCTCAAAAATGCATGATACCTTCTTTTTGCTTCTCTGTGTGATTGTCCTTGCAGTAATTTTTGATTTCATAAACGGTTTTCACGATACAGCAAATGCAATAGCCACATCGGTATCAACAAGAGTGCTGTCCCCGAAAGCAGCAGTATCAATGGCAGCGGTTTTAAACATGGTTGGTGCATTAACAGGGACCGCAGTGGCCAAAACAGTAGGGGCTGGACTTGTCGAGGCTTCATGTATCACACAAATCACAATTATTTCCGCTCTTATAGCCGCTATAATATGGGACATTTTTACATGGTATCTCGGTCTTCCCACATCCTCCAGCCATGCCGTCCTTTCGGGTATAGTAGGCGCAGGAATAGCTACGGTAGGGACGAATGTTATCATTCAAAAGGGTGTCTATAAAGTTCTCATGGGTTTGATATTCTCTCCTCTCATCGGATTTATACTCGGCTTTTTTTTAATGTTATTTCTCAACTGGTTGTTCAGCAGATCTTCACCCTCGCTGGTCAGTAACCTTTTTGGAAGACTCCAGATTATATCGGCAGCCTATATGGCTTTTAGCCATGGCAGCAACGATGCTCAGAAAACAATGGGGATTATAACAATGGCACTGGTGAGTTATTATAACCTTCCCGATTTCAATGTGCCGCTGTGGGTAATTTTACTTTGTGCAACAACTATGGCATTCGGCACCGCAGCAGGAGGCTGGAAAATCATAAAGACCCTCGGTATGCGTCTCGCCAACCTTAGACCTATTAACGGGTTTGCCGCTGAGACATCAGCAGCAACGATTATAGAAATCGCATCCAGAATAGGCATTCCGCTTTCAACAACACATGTGATCTCATCCACTATAATGGGAGTAGGCGCTTCCAAAAGGCTATCTGCAGTAAAATGGGTAGTCGGAGGGAATATCATGCTTGCCTGGATCCTAACACTTCCAGCATGCACTCTGCTTGCATGGTCGATATGCAAGGTCTTGAACCTGATTGTTAGGTAGGGGCGAACCTGTGTGTTCGCCCTGACTTATGTTTTTATTCCTATTACTAAGACGGCTATAAGTAAGGATACATTCTTGTCATTCTCCGGCTTGACCGGGGAATCCAGAAAACCTCTGGATGCCCGCTTACGACCTGCGGGCATGACGACAAAATTAAGTTGCATGTGTCCTTATTAATGACCG
>JBGQLV010000068.1:0-11516 GCA_041500225.1 Thermodesulfovibrionia bacterium
CTGGTGGAGGGATATACACTGGTGGAGGGATATACACTGGTGGAGGGATATACACTGGTGGAGGGATATACACTGGTGGAGGGATATACACTGGTGGAGGGATATATACCGGTGGAGGGATATACTGTGGCTGTTGTAGTAGTGACTTCCCTATCTCTTTAAAGTCCATGGGTTTATAATCCTCGAATGTACAGATACCATAATTGTTTTCACCTGTTATTCCGATTGCTATATATTCTTTGACTACCTTATAGGATAGAGCCCCCAACCTGCGAAGGTTCTGAATAATCTTTGGAATATCAGAGTGGGGTATTTTTACTTTAAGACTTTTTAAACTCTCGGCTAATTTATCGCTGTCAAAAGAAAAGGCATCTTTATTTGTGAAAAAAGCGTTTAAATCAGAGAGAGAGCTATCCATCTTTTTATAAATAGATACAACAGTTGCCGCCTTACCTTCCTCTTTTGTTATCTCATATTCTCTGGGGAAAGCGCTTATCTTTGTTTTGTCCTTCTCAAAACTGAATGTAACTTGAATATTGCACGACCAGTCTGGTTCATAAGGGTATTTCGCATAGTCTTTATCCGCCTTTCTGTCCACTTTAACAACATAATCCCCCGGTTCTATCTCTATAGCAATAGGCGTTTTACCTACAAGGTCTTTATCTTCGAATGATTCCCTCGCTGCTGGTTTTATATAAACCTCCGCACTTGTTGGATATGAAGTAATCCATAATATATCATCGCTCCATTTAGGGGGATTTTTTGTGCCCTTTTTTACATTGCGAATAAATTTTTTTTCTTTTTCCGTCGCTTCTTCTCCATGCTTCTGTTCAGCCACTTCGGACGCCTCATTCTTATCGACAGTATCTTTCAAGGGTTCAAAACCTGTAGTTAAAGCCTCGCCGGGTTCGTCCTTTGACAGTTCGACATTGACTGTTTTGCCCACTTCCCCATACCGAATAGTTATACCTTTTTCGTTTTCTTCCACAGTTCCAAGTAATCCTGTAAAAATAAAACTCATACCTGCGTCTATCTCCTTGCTGACACTCTCGATGGGCCAATACCCATTTTGCTTGCCATCGTCAAAAACAAGGAAATCCATCAGACTGACAGGTTTGCCTTCTATAGTCCTTACGATTAGCTTCTCACCTTCAAATTTGACTTTAGCATCGCTCTGGTTTATGACCTCTATATCAATTTTTATAAAAATGCTTCCTGTCGAAGGTGTCATGGTTTTGTATTCAGGCGTAAGCACACCGGAAGGGAAGCTAAAAGAAGTTATAATTTTCTGCTCCTCTTTTGTCTTACTAACTTTTTTTACTACAAAGTCTAAAGGAATGTTAGATACCGATGCAGCCGCTGGTTGGGTAGTAGCCTGAGATATGCTCTTATCGGTGGCGGTAGGTGTTGAAGATATTTCCCTGATATCGGATATTTTGTCCACAAGTTTGGCATTTATAATTTCCACCCTTTCGGAGTCAAAATACCTAAGCTTGGCTTCCAGATAAACCTTCTTCTTACTACTGACAATATCTTTTGCCTTTTCACGAGGAACAGGGATAAATACCTTATTGCCAAAAACTTCCGCATCAAACCCAGCTTTATCAGCATCGTATTTACCAAGGTTTATCTCAAAGGAATAGGAATAGTGCCTTGCCTTTTTCTCCTCAATTTCCCTTTTCCACTTGTCTTTTGCCTCCTTAATCCGTGCTTCGTATTGCTTTCTTAGACGATCCTCTTGTATTTTTGCAGCTTTCATTCTCTGCTCATACTCCTTAGTTGTCTCAAACTCATCCTTAGTGGACAATCGTTTTATTTCTTGATCCATCTCGGTTTCAATATTCTTGATGATGCTCTCAAAGTTGCTGCTTGAGAGAGCAAAGAATGCGCCTGTATCTATTAAGACAAGGGACTTATCTACCCCTGCAGCAAGATATTTACCATCCGGACTGAAGGAAATAGAATAAGAATCCTTCGAATATTTGAATTCCTTTATCTCACTCATTGTTACTAAATCATAGAAAACAAGAGAGTTTCCAATCCATGCTGCCAGAACCTTTCCCTCTGGGCTGAACGATAACGATTTTATTCTACCCCACTTATTTTTAAATGTTGTAATCACTTTCCATGTTGTTGTATCCCTAAGGATAACGCCCTCCTTCTCGCTTCCGGCCGCTAAAATCCCACCATTGGGGCTGAAAGCAACGGAATGTTCGCCCTCATCCGCATCATAAAAAGGATATTTTGTCTTATCTCCTGAAGTAATATCCCAGATGATAAGATTATGATCCCTCCCGCCTGAAGCCAGTGTCTTCCCATCAGGGCTGAAGGCTATGGATCGGACATCGCTTCCAGTAGAATGACCTACGAGGGGTTTTATCTTTTCTCCACTATTTACGTTCCATAAAATAATGGTGTCATCAGACCAACCCCCTGAAACAAGTATTTTACCGTTGGGACTGAAGGCAATTGATTTAATAGCATCGTTATGTCCTTTAATGGTTTTCAACAGATTCCAACCGTTTGTACTATAGAATTTGATAGTACTGTTACTTCCAACTGCCAATATCTTCCCGTCTGGGCTGAAGGCAAGTGAATAGACCCAGAATGACTGGTCTGTGAGAGTCTTTATATGATTACCTGTAGCAAAGTCCCATAACAAGACATTAGAATGAGTTCCGGTTGCTATAACACTACCATCAGGACTGGTGGCAAGGGATGTGATACCATTCGGATTAACGTTAGGAATAACCCTGTCCTCCCTTATTAAGTTTGATAATGGGATGGTAATTGCATCGGCCACCTCAGCGGCAATAACTTTCACGGTTATCGCCAATTCAGCAATAAATAAGACACCGATAAGTGGAAGGATTACATACGATGCAAATATTCTTTTCATTCTTTGATACATTTTTCTCTCCTTTCTCTGCCCGAAATGAACAGATAACGTTATGGCTTTGTTCCATCACTTTTAGCAATCCAATCATCTGAGCGATGCAAGGCTTGTTGTTCCTGGCACGCTACGCGCCGGGAACGCCGCTGTGAGCAATCAGAAAAATTAATTTCCCCCCTCATCACTCTCTTTATGATCTCCTTTTAGCTTCTAACCTTATCTTTTGCAAAGTCATTGCCATGAATCGCAACGGCAATAATAGGAGCTATTATGATAAGAACCAACTGAATGCCAAAAGTTACTAAAATGTTTTGTACAGGTTCTTGGATTGGAAGTGGGATAACATTTCCCACAAGTCCAAGTGAAATAAGAAGATAAAAAGCACCTACTATTCGAGCAATTCCGCCTCTAACACCATAGGTTTTAGAAATTTGAAGTTTTCCTGCAATTAAAATATAAATGGACCAAATGAGTAAAATCATATCATTTCTCCTTTCTTACTCACACTAAGCGTTTAATGGTCGAGCTGAGCCGATGACCGCGTATCGTTCCTGGCGGGAAAAAGCCTGTATGGTTTGGACGACAGTCTTTTCCGCCATGTCATCTGTCCGGCGTAGGCAGCCTTTTTAGGTTTGAACCCATTTTCCTTTTTTCATTTACCCCATGGAATGATATTTTCTTCTATTATTTTGTTAGCCTCTATTTGTGTATTGATGAATCCTCCATCTCTAAACTCCATTATCAAACCAGAAGCATTATGTTTAATACTTGCATTCAGTAATCTTGCTTCCCCAGTCGCTACTGAAAACCCTAATTCAGCGCCCTTCTTAACCGTGCATGTGTCTGAGGAGAGGTCATTATCAGTAATCCATTTACCACCCTGCATTTTTGCTTCTATATTCAATGTGCCCAATGAAAACGTCAATTTATCGTCATTCTTAAAGTTTAATTTAGATGCCTCTTTAGAAGTTGTATAACAGAGAACATAATTGCCAGGAGGTATCATGGATATTGCAAAATGGCTACTTCTGTTTGTAATATCAGTTAGCTGGGATAGGATGGAGCAATCGCCACCGTTTTCTTCATTAATCTTACAAAGCACAATTTTAGCACCAGTCTCACCTTTAAGTATCCCCTTCAACCCGCCATGTTTTGCATCAACACTTACAACTTTCTCTTGTTCTTTTGAACACGCTATGAGAAGAAATAAAAAAAGAATAGAAAATGAAAGTATATTAAAAAATCGCAGAATTTTCATTAATCGTATTTCCTTTCTTTATAAAATATGACCTCATTTTTCTTTTCCGCCCGTCCAATGTTAATCGCTGATTCTTACTGCTTCCAGTCCGGCGATTTTTATGCGATCCCCAGGATTGGCCGATGGAAACAAGAAGATAAGATCACAGCTTTCTTGGGGTTCAACGATTACTACGATCTTTCCGCTGACCTCAGTTGCGTGCCCAGCGCTGTATCCTGAACCTATAGGGTTGCGTTGCCAATGTCGCAATGCCAGCGCAGGTATATTCTTGCCAGCTTTAGTGATGAGTAAGACACTGTTGAGGCCCTCGATAGGAACCTCGACTTTAGAATCACCCAAATTCACGAGAGTTATCCTAATGGCTGACGGATGACCAAGCTCTTTTTCTAAATCCGAGCATCCTCTGACCGTGATACTTGTACCGGCTTCGTATCTAAGTGCGCTTGGCCTGTTCGTCGAATCAGGGAACTTACACAGTGAAGCATAGCGCCACATCTGAGCCTTCACAACGAACTGTCCAGTCTCAGCTGAGTGGACAGTAGACACAAACACGAAAGTGCCGCAGAAGAACCCCACGATCAAAATTAAGATAATGATTCGAAACCTATTATATCCGGAAATACTCAAAAATGTGACAACGGTTCTATTTTTCATGATTTTTGTTTTCCTCCTTTTTTCTTTGCAATATTTTGTTTCCACTATCTATTCGGTCGAAAGTACATTTGAGATTAGAACCCACCTCGCTTCGTTGTCTTTCCCATCGCGGGCGATAGCTATTTCAATGCGGCCTTGATTTCGCAACTTTCTGCCTTCCTGGGCGTTGACTATGTGGTTAATCTTAAGGCGCAGCTTGCCGCGAGATATCTGTTCGGATGGAATACCTAACAGGAGAAGATCGCCCAGAGGTTGGTTTTCTTTGCTGACGACTTCTAACGCTTTGGATAATAGCTTGGTGTCCGGATCAATACTCAGAAAGTAACTGCCACCAGGTTCGGCTGTTACAATGAGTCGATCTATGGTAATATTTGATTTCGGAGCGGCTGCAAAAACACAAAGATAGACATTAGAAGTTGTGGCCTGAGGAGTTTTTGCAGCAATGTCAACCGTGACGATACGGCCCTCTTGACCTTTGGCGGGCAACACCGCTGCATTTTTGAGGGTGTACTCAGGTTTTGCGGTTGAGAGGACAGGAATGATACCTTCTTCCCCCGCATAGACTGTAGTAAATAGCCCAAGGAATGACCAAACCATCACTTTAGTGACTATAAGACATGCTAAAGGCAAGTAAGTTTTATTTTTCACAGAAATTTCTCCTTTAGACCTTTATTTATTGTTTGAAGGACATTATTTCAGATATTGGTAAATCAATCATACCGCTTGGAGTAACCACTTGTAGAAAAGGAATTATTTCCCCGTCGCGAAATTCCCCAAGTAATTGAAGTAATTTATCACTTGGCTTTTGTATAATCTTAACCTCCTTAAATTCTGTTTTACCTTCTTCACTAGAAAAACCAGATATTTTACTACCAAAACTTTCTACTAGTTCTTTCCTAACTAGCGCTTGTTTAATAGTATATCTATCGGGATTATCAGTGTAGTTAAATACTATAAGCACTGAACTCTCATCTATTATTCTTACTCCGTTTTTATCTATTGAGGTTATATCTTTTCCTTCAACTACAATTCCAACGATAGCATGTTTGAATTTTGATTCTGTAGCAGGTATTACATCACTCGAAATTACGATTTTCCCTCAATCAATCTATTATCTCTTCTTTTGATGGTCGTTCGATTTGTAATACTTGTTGGAAACGTTGCAGCTTTGTTAAACTCTTCTGATGAAGTTGGATGAGTCGGATAGTTGCCATCTACTACCTTGTGAAGAGTAATAGAAATAGCTGAATACTGGGTTGCAGTCTGTTCTACAGTAAACGGGTCACCCTTTGAATAGGTATACTCGTCTGCTTTGCTGCCGTAGCGGACCAGAATATAATATTTTCCTGCCGCAACATTTATCGTTCTGCTTTCCCCTTGTGGGACTTCTACTGTTTGACCTGTCGGGCCTACCAATTTGACAGTAGCAGGCTCACCCGATTTGTTATCAAATGTAATGGTGTTAGGATTATCCTGTGCATGTGATGGAAGGTTGGAGCATATACTAAATATCAAAATCAAAATGACTCCAGAAAGCTTTAAAAGATACGATATCGGCTTCATAGCTTCTTTCCTTACCTTTCTTTATTTGCAATCACTATTTCTTTTCGCGAGATCATAGTTTTCACAAAAACCTAAGTCACAAGCTATTTTCCAATCAGCACAGGCTTTTACCCTGTTTCCTAATTTCATCATGTATAAACTCCCCCGATTGTAGTATGCCTCAGCAAATCTTGGGTTTATCTCTATTGCCTTATTGTAGTCTAAGATGGCCTGATCAGTCTGGCTTTTATTAACATAAGCAGTCCCTCGATTATAATAGGCTGTAACAAAACTCTGGTTAATTTCTATAGCCTTATTATAGTCAAATATAGCTAAGTCATACTGGCCTTTATTAACATAAGCCACCCCTCGATTGTTATAGGCTTCAGCATATCTTGGGTTTATCTCTATAGCCTTATTGTAGTCTAAGGTAGCTTGGTCGTACTGACCTTTATTAACATGAGCAAACCCCCGATAATTATAGGCTTCAGCATATCTTGGGTTTATCTTTATGGCAGTGCTAAACTCAGCGATTGCCTTATCCCACATACCTTTGTTTGCGTAGTTTACTGCCATAAAAGAATGAATAGCTGCCTCGCTTTTTACTTTATGGACAGCCACATCTTCAGTTATTTTCAGACATTCTTTTGCAAGTATATGGAAACGATCAATCTTTAAGGCTTTTTCAAATTCTTTTTTGGCCTCATTGAATTTTCCTTGAACACCATATTCCACACCCTTTTCATAATAACTTTTCGCAGAATCCCTTTCAGCATGACAGACCTCGACAGTTAAAAAAACCACCATTAAACTCAATATACTCACTCTTAAGATTCCCATAACAACTCCTTTCCATGCCCGCAATTTCATTTAACGTTTCCGTTGCAAAAGAAGCCTGAAGGGTTTGGACATTAGTCTTTTGCAACGTGTTATCTGCAGTTGCGGGCAAGCTTTTCTGACATTCAAGCTTCAAGCCCTGCCTCCAACGCCCCCTCTAAAGAATAGAAATTGCTGACCCCTCAATTTTTTTACCCCTGTCCTCTGTCCTTATCCCATGTTAGTGTCTGATTTACCGCCTTCCGGTATCTCGAATTTATTTGACTTATTTAGTATATAAATCTTTCCAGGCGATGGATCATCAATACTTTGTCCCATAAAACTAAAAGGTTTCGGAATTTGTTCAATACCATCTTTGTCGAATATCAGACAATCATTAGGGTATAGCCTCGGTTTAACCTTATCTAATCCTTCGTCTATTATTTCTTTATTTGGAATCTTAATACCTCCAGCCAGAGTAGTCGTGATCAATCTTTGAGGACTTTCTACTTTAATCAACAAAATTAAATCAGGAATTTTGTCTTCTTTTTTCATGCGTTCTATCTGATCTCTTGATTCGGTAACAACGCTACGATGTAACCAACCACGGGCTTTTAGATTTTTATCAGATGCCCTTACCTTTAACCAATCTCCTTCTGTAGCCAAGGTTAAAACCTCATTCCCAAAAGATAGCTTACCTGCATCTGCCAAATCTTCAACTTTTGACCGAAGATGTGCCTCCTTTGCGCGGACAAAAAAAGATTTGGGTTTTGGTTCCTTCGGTTGCTTTATTTTCCAAGTATAATATCGAATATTGTTCCAAAAAGACTGAAGTGTTCTTTGTTTGATAATACGGCCCTCGCTATCCAATGCAAGCACATCTCCCTTATGATACTTCACACCTCTAAAGATCAGATCGTCTTTTATCAGAATATCACTATTTGGCTGCTCCCAAAATGGCGCAATCTGTGCGTCTCCGTTATTAAAATTCATAACTATATGTTCTCCTATCGATTTTACTTCAATATCAATGGTGTCTCCACCAGCATCATAGATTTCCACTCGAAGTGGCGGCTTTACTAAGATAATGAAAGTAGCAGCAAGCAGGGCTGAAACTAACACTGCAAGTATGGCATATCGATATTTTTTCATGTATTTACCCCCATCCTTTCTGTTCTAAGAATTCCTTTTTAGGTTGTTCCTCTTGGTTCTACTTTTTAGATATAGCCTCCGAAGGAGGAAGAATTGTGCTATCCAATCGAGTTGCCATACGTTTTTTGCGATAATACCACTTAGCCAATAGAATAGAGGAAAAAAATGGAAGCCCAAAGACAATAAACCATGTAAGAGTACGTGTCATAGTATTCTTAATATCAGGAATGCTACTGACCCCTTGGCTCGTCATTATGGGGACTACTATTAACATAGTAAGAATAATAAAGAGGAGGTAAGAGCCGATAAACATCAGGGATGAAAGCCAAATGGCGCGGCCTTTACTAAGAGGGGAATTTACCATTAGTGAAGCATCCTGGTTGGGAATTTTCTGGCGCAGTATTGCGAGTGCTTCTTGCCACTTCTCTGTCTTCAGCACAATCGGCCTGCACCACTGAGGACCATGAAAATCAATTGCAATCAGGGTTTGTTTTGGATCGGAAACGTAATTAATTACGTCAGAAAAAGGTACCATTGTATCCTCTCTTTTGAGCCAAACATATTCTAGAATGAGGTACAAAGGGATAAATCCAGGTGCAAATAAACCAGAGGTTACAATCAGGAGTCCGAAAAATATAGCAAGTCCTAACCCCCACCGGGCACCCAGTGAAAAGACATGGCGACCGCAGATTCGAAAGCCGTCATCGGTGAACTCAATCTTTCCTTCTCCACGGTAGTTTCCATAGCCGTTTAAAGGCTTGATTTTTACTTTGCGAAACTTTCCGTAAAATGTCTCCATTTCTTATTCCTCCCTTTTCTTGCCCGCACTGAGAAGATAACTCTACTTTATCTTCCGCTCATCTTTCGCTGACTGTGACCTTTCCTATATCTACTGTCTTAGCAGCTTTGTCGATCTTGAATAAAACAGGGACACCATTTTTGTCCAGTAGTAGCGCATAACGAGTCATTCCGCTCGGTATTTCTTTATATTCGTATGCAACACCAATTTCCTCGTTGGGCGGAAAGGTTCTACGGTCTACCTTGAGCTTAAAAGCGCCCTTCGCATCTGTCTGGGCAGTTGGATTTAATACCCTACCCGCATCACCAACTTTGATACTGTAGTCCTTGCCCATTAGCCAGACTGTCTTCCCGGGAATTGGAGAGCCTTCGGCATTCACCAATATGCCAGTGACAACAAGCACGGTAGTATCTCCTTTTTCCTCTCTTGTTTCACCAATGGCTACTGAAGAGATACCCGAGACAAACAAACTAAGGACTAAAATTCCCATAACATTAGATCGGATGAACATAATAAATACCTCCATTCCCTGCCATCAATGACCAGATAACGTTTTTGTCGGAAAAGAAGCCGTTAAAGCACGAATTAATGTCTCGTCCGCAATGTTCGTATACTTGCCCCATTTACTTCTGCCCCTCCTTGAGGTCACTTCATGACGTCGTCATTATCGCCAGGTAGGGCAATCAATTGGCTTCTCCTGCTTAAACTGGATGCTATGCGGGACAGCATCGCCACTTATCCCCCCAAAGATCACCTCGAACTCGAACGTATCAGGGTTGGTCGGATTCCAATCCTCAAGTCGCACTACACTACCAGTGCCTTCGTTACGGTAGCTGCCTGCAAATCCAAACCCTTTGGAAAGAATGCCTTTACGGTCACCAAGAAGCAAAAAGGAACCAATTTCCTGGCGGAGTTTCTCACTTGCCGAACGGAGGCTCTCGCCTTCCTGCAATATCAGTGAACTATCAAGACGCACCCTGACCAGGATGAACTGTCCACCTTCTAATGGGGTCATAATCATCCCAGACCAGTAAATCAACTTGGAAGCCTTGCGGCACTTGAGAACTTCAATCTTAGGTTTGATGGGTGTGTTTGTCGAGATTCCAGATTCAGCACTCAATGAGTTATTACCACTGACTACTATCAAACACACCCCAACAACAAACAAAACCGTAAAGGCTATTCTTACTTTTTTACTCATTGTTCTCCTTATAATCCTTATTTGCTAACCTTTGTCCCATTTCTTTTATTTGTAAAAACCCTGAGGCAGAAACCGCAGGGCGTCAAAGTCAAAATTAAAATAGCCTGACCTATCCAAGGTCTTTTGCTCTCTCTTGGTTGCCCCTCTTTTCCTAACTGCATACATAAAGATTGGCACGTCTCTATCTTCGGGTAATATCTCCTACATCAATGATTGTTGAACTACTTTCCTCCACTACAATCAAAACGGGATTCCCGCTGTCGTCCGTCAGAGCAGAGCCATAAACTACTGAGATCGCCCACTTTCCTGTTGGGACATTGCTAAATTGAAATCTTCCAGACAAATCAGTACTTGCTTTAAGATTATTTGTTTTATAGGTATATGTAAAAATAAGTTTGCCATCTTTGACCTCTCCTTCGGCCATTTGAAGGCGTAAATCCTTTACCGGCATCTTATCCTTGTTCAGTACTCTGCCTACTATGCTGACATTTGCTGATCCTTTCTTGACCTCTGGTGGTTGAGGAGAAAGTGTTGAAGATTTTTTTTCGACAAATAAAACACGCGCCACACCTTTAAAATCCGATGCATAGTAGGATGTTGTTACATAAAGAGGAGGCTTATTCGTTGCCTTTTTATAAGCCCCGTCGCCCATCATATTGACGCCTTCTCCTTTAACCCCAAGGATTTCGAACAGTGAATTCATTATTTTGAAGCAGGTATTGTCACCCCAACATGCGAAGTCGTTACGTGTAAGTCCCTCAAGCGATCGGATAGGTTTGTCTAATGGAGTAATAAATAACCACTTCTTATCCCAAGTTTTCAGCAATTCTAAGACGCTCGAACTTGCTTCAATTTTAACGACGGGTTGATCTGAAGGTTTGTCTTGAGCATATGTTCCAACCACAAGCATACACAAAGACACAATAATCATAAAAACTTTTTTATACATCTCTATTCTCCTTTCTACAATTTGCCTATTTACTTGATAGATTTACAGGAATTGATTTCCCATCGCCGTATTGGAGATTTATCACTTTTTCAGCAGGTGGAACGACGACAATTGTCCTGCTCGACAAATTCGGAACAACTATCTCGAGTTTAAAGTTAGTCCTACCAGGTTTTCAAGTTTATAATAATTAACCGGGACATCATATCCCAGCGCCTCATGCGGCCTATAGGTGTTGTACTTTATCCTGTAGGC
>JBGQLV010000069.1:0-11109 GCA_041500225.1 Thermodesulfovibrionia bacterium
ACTTCGATCTTACTGCTGTGTGGTCTGCTGATAATCGGCCTTGCCTGGATCATTGTTCCTCCTCTTTCTATTTGAAAAAGTAGGTTGATCATGACCCCAAGCGGCCCTAAGAATCAATTACATTTGTTACGTATAGCACCTACAAGGAGAGATTGCGCGAAAGAATAAAGACTCTTGATTACAGGTCGTAATTTTCAAAGTCGATATTAAGCACTGCAGCTAATGCTTCTGTAATTTCTCGCATTTCGGAATCTGAAAGCTGACCTATTTTTCTGACAAACCGTTCTTGGGATAATGAGCGCACTTGGAAGGCATCAGCTGCCGAGGGCTTGCTGATTCCATTATGGTCATTAGGTGTTAACCTTACCATCCATGGCGCTTTCGTGTAATTTTCTTTCCATTCAGTAATAGGGACAATTACCTTTAAAGGCAGGATACCAATGGAGTTATCGTTAACAATTACAGCAGGGCGGGTCTTTCTTAATTCAACACCAACTGTGGGATCCAGATTAATTAGCCAGATCTCACCTCTATGCATGAAAGTCTTCACTGTCAAGGGACGTGAAGATTGTTAGTTCGCTATTTTCTTTGTAATCTGTCAATAGAGCTTCAGCTGCCAAAGAAAGTTTCTTCTTTCTATCTCCTTGGACGGATAATTGTTTTCTTCCTAATTCTTCATTTATCTTTGCTACAAATATAATAGCAATGGGATAGGTTACATGATTGGAACTAACTTTAAGTGGCCCGT
This sequence comes from Thermodesulfovibrionia bacterium, assembly GCA_041500225.1. Taxonomy (GTDB): domain Bacteria; phylum Nitrospirota; class Thermodesulfovibrionia; order Thermodesulfovibrionales; family SM23-35; genus 0-14-3-00-41-53. Next base: position 749 of record JBGQLV010000069.1, read on the forward strand.
AATTATAACTCACAATTTCTTTCTGGAATTCTTTTCTCTCAGGACTCATATCCCTTTCAGTTACATTTACAGAGCATATTTCTTTGGACATTAACCCTCCTTTGGATTCAAAGTTGTATTAAAATAATGCTTTCTCTGCACCCATTTAAATCCTTCATGCTTAGTGATCGCCGCTATCTCTATTGGTCCTCCAACCGTTGGAGCTCCAGGAGCGAATCTTGAAAATTGGACAGTTGTCTCTACTAAGAATGCAGCTAAATCGATAGCATCTTGAATTGGCATGGGTGGTAATACCATGGGTACCATTAACCTACTTTTACACAAATCAATTATTCTCTGTATTTGGTCAGCCTCTAAACCGACTTCTCCCAGTACCTCAGGTAGCTTTGACCCGAACCCCAAATACAATCTTGTGATTGCCTCCGGCTCACCATTCCATGTCAGGCCAATTTCATTTTGCTGCCTTATTATATAGGGGCCACTACACTGCCCATTTAAGATATCAATTTTCCATTCCTCGGCTAAAGGCTGTCTCGAAGAATAGCCGACAATCATAAAGCCTAAAATAGGCTTTTCCGTCCAATCCCTGAATGCTTCAATATAGTTCTGGTCAAATATAAATTGCTTAAACTTATTTGCAATTTCTTGAATGGTATAATTATCAGGATTAATTTCCTCAGGCCCCGGCTTTGTTATTAACTCTCTAAAGTCTTTCGCCAAAGTGGATATTGATGACTGACCAATACTTCCAGAACCCCATGTTATCGCTCCTATAGGAAATCCTTTTCTCAAATTGAAAACTTTATTTGCCTTATCGTATATGTTTACCACTCCAGTGGCGCCTGAAGGAGTACGACCCAAAATTGTCGCAGCACTATCGGCTGCTAAAACAATTCCATCATTTACTTTCATTGAAATGGCAATTGTCATATACTCTATTCTCCTTTGCCCAATTATAGCATAACTGTTAAGTATTAATAACAATTACCATTTGAAGGCTTCATGAATGGCCTGCACATAAATGCTCAAAATTTCAGGAAGGAGGTCTTGCCCCCAACCCCCATCATTCTTATGCATCTTATGCCCCGTACTATGTTTTGACGCTGTCACCTACTGATCGGTAGGCGCCATAACCGTGTTGGGTGTCCCTATTTCCCCTGTGTAAAAGACAATAAGCACCACCGGCGTCGTGCCGAGGTTCTTCCCGTTATGAGGGATATTAACGACCTCTACAATACCGTCGCCGGCAGTGAAATGGTATGTGTTCCCGCCTCTTACCTCCACAGTCAGGTTCCCTTCCTGCACATAGGCGTAAAGGGGAACAGGATGGCTGTGCCACCCTGTTTCAGCGCCAGGCTTAATTTTCACTTTCATAGCGGTTATTTCTGGCCTTTCAGTATTCAGATATTTCGCAGGATAATTGCCGGTCGTTGTGGTTGTCTTCAAAATTAGCGTTGCTTTAACTCCAGAGGCATAGTCACCTGCCACGGCAATATACGGAACTCCGAAAACAAAAACAACTAATATAATGATGAGATGTTTTCTCATGTAGTCCTCCCGAACAGCTTTTTTGTATTGTAATAGACTAAGCACAAGGAATCCATAGCTTTTAAAAAAGCGCACAAATTGACCGGCATTGATTCCGTTTCTTTAGAGTGGTACTCCGCAGTTATTAAGAATTGAAACAGTTATCGGGTACAGTAAAGAATAATGTTTTGAACCTTGATCAATATTCACTTTGCGGTATAGTGTAACTCTTCTGCTACCTTCTCTTCCAAATCGTATTGATCTTATATTGCTTAATAAGAGGATCAGAGGTTATTACCGGTAGTTTTTCCAATTGAGCCTGGGAAACAATTATACGGTCGAAAGGGTCTCTATGGAGAGGAGGCAAATTGAAAACATGAAGGGCATGACTTGCCTGTATCGGCAGGGTTTGAATAGTATTTATTGCTAATTGATCAGATATGAACCTGTCAGGCTTATCCGGAAGTTTTATCTTCCCAAGTTGAGATTTTATTGCTATTTCCCAGCAACTTGCAGCGCTAAAAAATAACTCATTATCACTGTTAGAAACTATCTCTCTGATGTATGCCGGTAGTTGAGTATCATCTGTTATCCACCAGAGAAAAACATGGGTATCTAACAGGGCTTTCATTTTTCAAACTCTTTCAGAATATCTTCAGGTAAAGGTTCAAAAAATTCTTTAGATAAGGTAATACGACCTTTTGCTGTTCCGGGAGAACGCTTACCGGTCTTGTGTTTTAAAGGCACTATACGAGCAACAGGTGTGCCTGCCTTCGCAATAATAATTTCTTCCCCGCTTTCAACCCGACTTAAGATACGGGAAAAATGGGTCTTTGCATCATGTACATTTACCGTAATCATTTGTATTCACCTCCTGTCTTTATATTAGACTAAGTCATTAGCTAAGTCAAGTAGGTATTTTTGTCAATGACTTGAATTGAATTTCGGCAACAGATGATTCTATTGCAGGTTAAATACACTATTACGGGTTCAGATATTGTCCAACGCCTGCTTCAGGTCGGCGGTCAGGTCGTCCACGTCCTCCAGTCCCAGCGCTATGCGAACCAGGTTGTCCACCATGCCGATCGAGCGGCGGTAGTCCTCCGGGTAGTCGAAGAATGACATCGTCGACATCTGCGTTACCAGGCTTTCACTGCCGCCGAGGCTGGGCGTTATCAGGAACAGTTCCAGAGAATCAATGAACTTGCGGGTTTCCTTGTCACCGCCTTTAAGCAGGAAGGTGATTACGCTGCCAAAGCCGCGCATCTGCCGGATTGCGATTAGGTGGTCCGGGTGCGACTCCAGGCCGGGATACCAGATCTTCTCGATTTTCGGATGCGACTCCAGCATATGGGCGATAGCCATGCCGGCGCGGTTATGATGCTCCATACGGAGCGCAAAGCTCTTCAGTCCTCGTTCGAGAAGGAAACAGGTGAATGGTCCGGGTGTGGCACCAATCATCCGCTGCATGCGGTAGAGGTTGTTCAGCAGATTATGTTTACCAAGGGTTACGCCTGCCAGCAGGTCGTTGTGGCCGCCGAGATACTTGGTGGCGGAGTGAATGACGATATCCACGCCTAACTCCAGCGGCTTGATATTGTAAGGTGTGGCCAGCGTAGCATCTATGATGGTCATTATGCGGTGCTGCTTGGCGACTTTCACTATTGCAGGGATGTCCAGCACACGCAGGTAGGGATTGGTCGGCGATTCGGTAAAGATGATGTTGGTGTTGGGTTGGATTGCTTCAGCGATGACCTTGGCAGTCGGGTCCACCAGCGAGACTTCTATGCCGAACTCGGATAGGAGGCTTGTGGCAAAGTCGCGAGTCTGGCGATAGCAGTCGTTAGTAAAGATGATATGGCCGTTGCGGCGCATATAGGCCAACAATGTAATAATCACTGCGCTCATGCCGGTAGAAAATAGCACTGCCCTTTCGGCGCCCTCGATGGCTTCCAGCTTGCGTTCGCATTCCTGCTGGGTCGGATTGCCATAGCGGCCGTATTCGTGCTCGCGCACCACCCGGCCTTCGCTCTTTGCCTTCATGAACTCCAGCACCTCAGCAGTGGAGTCGAAGTAGTAGTTAGAGGTCTGGACGATCGGTGTGGAGACTGAGTAGTAGGCTTTGGGAGTTCGGCCCATGCCGTGTATGGCGAGAGTGGCTGATTTCCAGTTTTTCCTGTTTGACGACTTTTTAGACATTGGTTTCCCTCCTCTTCTGCAAAGCTTGCTGGAGAGCTTCTTTAACTGCGTCCACACGGGGCGGCAACTCGATCGGTTTGTTGGCGAAACGGCAGGGGAAGTCCAGCTTTTCCTCGTGGTAGCGTACCTTGAAGTCTGTAAACTTCAACCCATGCGCTGTGGAGATGACCACGACGCGCTCGGACTTGTCAATCTTGCCGTCCCTGAGCAGTTTTATCAGCGCCGCCAGCGCGACGCCGGTGTGCGGGCAGCTTAACATGCCGGTGGTGTCACCGAGCGCGGCGGCATCTGCCAGTTCCTGTTCGGTGGCTTGCTCGACGATGCCATTGAACTGCTTCAGCGTGCGGATGGCCTTCTCAATGCTGACTGGATTGCCAATCTGGATGGCATTGGCCAGTGTCTTTTGGGCCTCGATCGGCTCAAAGGTCTCGAAATTTTTCAGATACGAACGGTAGAGAGGGTTAGCACGCTCAGCTTGGGCAACAACAATGCGCGGCAGCTTGGTAATAAGACCAAGGTCACGCATCATAAGAAGGCCGCTGCCCAGCGCGGAGACGTTCCCAAGGTTACCACCGGGGATGATGATTACGTCAGGAGTCTCCCAATCGAATTGCTGGACGATCTCGATGCCAACGGTTTTCTGACCCTCGATGCGTAAAGAGTTCATAGAATTGGCCAAATAGATCGTCTCATCCCTGGTGATTTCCTGCACGATGCGCATGCAACCGTCGAAGTCGGTATCCAGCGACAACACCAGCGCACCGTTGGCGATTGGCTGGACGAGCTGCGCGACCGAGATTTTACCCTTCGGCAGTAATACGATGGACTGGATGCCGGCAGCAGCACAGTAAACCGCAAGCGCGGCCGATGTGTCGCCGGTGGACGCACAGGCGACTGCCTTGATCGGTGCGCCCTCGCTGATCATCTGCTTGACCTGCGATACGAGCACCGTCATGCCGAGGTCCTTGAACGAGCCGCTGTGGGAGTTGCCGCAGAGTTTGATCCAGAGATCCTTCAAACCAAGCATCCTGCCGAACCGCTCGGCCCAGAACAGGTTAGTGCCGCCCTCGTAAAGAGAGACGATGTTGTTATTGTCAATCTGTGGCAGAATCCATTCTTTTTTGCCCCACACGCCGGAGCCGTAGGGCCACTCGGTAGACTTGTAGCGTTCCTCGAACAGCTTCATCCACGCCTTGGCATTGCGGCCGGCAAGGGCGTGGAGGTCGTGCTGCACTTCCAGCAGAGAGCCGCACGTCTTGCAGCGATAGACGATCGAGTTGAGCGGATAACTCGCTCGGCACTGCTGGTTGATGCATTGAAACCAGGCTCGATATGACATAGGCACCATTTTCAGAATTGATTATAACACAGCATCTATGTATAAAATGATAATGACCGTCAAGGGATCCCGAAAGCTTTCGGGACTACACCCCTCTTAAGAGGGGATTTTCCATACTTACAATCAACTCTTTCGCTATATTATTTTTAATAGCTCTTCATAGGAAATGGTTTTGACCCCGAGGGACTGTGCTTTCTGAAGTTTAGATCCGGGATTTTCTCCAACAATAACGTAATCAGTACTCTTTGAAACTAAAGAGGAGGCATGGGCACCAAGGCTTTCGATCAATTCCTCCACTTCATTCCTCGGTCTTGGCAATGTTCCTGTGATAACAAATGTGAGACCTTCTAATGGTCTTTCCCCTTTCTCTTTACCCTTAAAATCAGGATTTGTTATCTTTAGGCCTAATGATTTTAAGGTCTTAAGAGTTTTTATATTTTCAGGGTCTTTGAAAAAATCTGACACTGAACTTGCGATCTTTTCGCCCATCTGCTTGATCTTAATAATCCTTTCAGTGCTTATTTCATATAGGTCTTCGAGCTTCTCGAAGTTCTTTGCAAGAAGTTTTGAGGCATATTCACCTACATGCAGTATGCCAAGAGCATAGAGAAATCTTGCAAGAGTAATATGTTTACTCCTTTCAATTGCATCTATGAGGTTCCGGGCTGATTTTTCAGCAAATCTTGGAAGCTTAAGGAGGTTTTCCTTTTTCAGCCTGTACATATCAACAAAATGGTTTACAAGCCCGCTTGAATAAAGCAGTTCTACGTTCTTTTCACCAAGACCCTCGATATCCAGTGCTCCTCTCGAGGCAAAATGCCTTATCCTTTCCTGAACCTGTGCCGGACAGTTAAGACCAACACACCTGACAGCCACTTCACCCTCTTCCCTGACTATTTTGGAACCACAAACAGGGCATTTCTCCGGGATGTGCAAGGTCTTCTCTTTACCGGTCCTTTTCTCTTTAATTACCATTACCACATGAGGAATAACATCCCCAGCCCTCTCAACCACAACAGTATCTCCTACCCTTATGTCCTTTCTCTCTATCTCATCCCAGTTATGCAAGGTTGACCGTGAGACTGTAACGCCACCGATTCTCACCGGCGCAAGCATAGCAATAGGGGTTATTACACCTGTTCTGCCAACACTTGGAATTATATCCTTTATCCTGGTGGTTCCCTGATGGGCTGGAAATTTATATGCAATAGCCCAGCGCGGCTCTCTTGTTTTAACCCCTAATAGTCTTTGCAGTTCAAAGTCATTTACTTTTATAACAGCGCCATCAGTCTCGAAAGGGAAGGTACTGCGCTTTTCCTCGATCTCCCTTATGAGATGTATAACTTCATCAATCCCTTTTCCGAGCTTTACAACGGAAGGGACAGGAAATCTTGTCTTCTCAAGCCACTTGAAAAACTCCAGTTGGCTTTTGAACTCAATTCCCTTTACAGTCCCTATTCCATAACATGCAAGGTGAAGTTTCCGTGCTGCTGTAATAGAAGAATCAAGCTGCCTTACTGAGCCGGCAGCAGCGTTTCGCGGATTGGCAAATACAGATTCACCTTTTTGTTCTCTTTCCCTGTTTAGTGCCTCAAACTCTTCGATATCCATATATACCTCACCGCGGATATCGATCTCTGCCGGAACCTTACTGACTTCCGCTATTTTTAAAGGCATAGACTTTATTGTTCGGATATTTTGTGTAACATCTTCACCCTCATAACCGTCACCTCTTGTGGAAGCCCTGAACAGGAGCCCATCTCTGTATGTCAGCTCAATGGCAAGGCCGTCATATTTGGGCTCAACTGTGTATTCTATGACCGCACCAGCACCAAGAAATCTCTTCACCCTTTTTTCAAACTCTTTGACTTCGTCGTATGAGAATGCATTGTCGAGTGATAACATGGGTTCGGTATGTTTCACCTTCTTGAACTTATCAAGGGGAGAGGCACCGATTCGCTGGGTTGGAGAATCGGGCAGGATGTAATTGTATCTCTCTTCAAGTTCCTTCAGACGATGATAGAGTTGATCATATTCCTCATCTGATATGACAGGTGAGTCGAGTACATAATAACGATAACAATGGTAGTTCAGGTCCTTAACCAGTTTCTCTATTTCTTGTTTGATGTTATCGGGTATCTTTACTATCATGGAATATTTTACTAAAAAAGCATAACAACATTGTTATTCAATTAAATAGAGTCTGTCCATAAACTGTCATTTCCATAAAAAGTCGTTATTCTCGCGAATCCGTCTTACGTATTGACGGAGGGAATCCAGTGTTTTCACTACCTTCTGGATCCCCCGGTCAAGCCGGAGGATGACAAATACTGACTTTATGGACAGACACTAAAAAACTTTGATTGTGAACCTATGTGTACCCTTCTACTGTTTCAATAAGAAATTTCAAGGCTGACAAGGCGGCCTCTTCTTTATTTTCTTCCCGGTCTCCTGTTAATCTCAGCTCTCTTGAAAAAGTGCTCCCCTCTCTGCTTACCGCTATATAAACAAGTCCTTTTTCTTTCCCTTCGAGTACATCAGGTCCGAGGTTTCCTGAAGTCGAAAGAGAGTAATCTGTTTTGGATAGAATCCTTATTCTCTCTGCCATTTCCCTTGCAGTTTCTTTGCTAACGACCCCATGGCCTGAAATGATTTCGGATGAGATACCAAGAAACCTTTCTTTAAAATCAATTGAGTATGTAACAACCCCTCCATTAAAAAATGTGCTTGCACCTGGAAGGGTTGTGATGTAATGGCTGATGAGCCCGCCGGTGCATGATTCAGCTACTGAAAGGGTTAAGCCTTTTTCCTTGAAAATTTCATGAACTTTTTCAATAACCTCTAATGTTTTTTTATTCATTTCATTTCACGATAACCCTCTACTGGCAAGAGAGGGGGTACTATGCATTTTCTTTGTTTCCCCCACACCAGAAAAGCTCTTACCAATCGTGCCTCTTCATAACTCACCGTACCGCTGAAGTGCTCTATAACAGGATTCAGATTCCATTGTCGGAGTTCAAGAAACAGTTCTTCAATCTTCCGTCTTTTTAGCGGATCAACGAACCGGTCTATATCAATATTGCACCCGTTTTGAATCAGCTTTTCAAGGTGTAAGACAATGGTGGTCGATGAAAGATTTCGCAGTTTGGCCATATCTTTTATTGAATACCCTTTTGTATAAAGCTCAAATGTCTTTTCGACTGTCTCACCCTTTTTCTTTTTATGAGATGCGCTTTCATAGCGATTGTCAGATTGACCACCTGTCCGTGAAATCTCAGGATTATCATGCAGAAAGTTTTTTATCTCATCTACAAAAACTTCACCATACCGCTCAAGTTTGGTATTGCCGATACCGCTGATTTTTCTCATATCATATAATGACACAGGATAGTACCGGCACATTTCGTGAAGGGTCTTATCAGAAAAGATAACATATGGAGGAACCTGATGCTCCGCTGCGATATTTTTTCGCAAAACACGTAATATTTCAAAAAGTGATATATCATACTCTTCAAGAGCGCTTTCCTTTCCCTGTTGTTTTTTTGTTTTTATTTTTTCTTCTCTTTTCAAAGCTGTGATCTTTTCTTTACCATAAAGCACATCGAGACCTTTTTTAGCCAGTTTCAGTACAGGATACCGATCACCATCCACCTGTATGGTACCCTGTGCAAGTAACTCATCAACAAGAAACCGCCAGTATTTTTTATCTTTATGTTTCCCTGTTCCGTAGGTTTTGATTTCATTATGCCGGAGATCGCGGATGCGCTTTGTATCAGCGCCTGTTACAATATCAATAATATGCCCTGTTCCAAACCGCTGCTGTGTTCTCGATATGGCTGACGTTACTATTTGTGCATCTATGGTAATGTCAATTTGTTCGACATCGCCGGAACAGATGTCGCAGGCGCTACAATTATCTAAAGGATAGTCCTCACCGAAAAAGTTCAGAAGCTTTTTCCTTCTGCATACATTATGTTCAGCAAAACCTGCCATCTGGTTCACTTTCTCCATAGCAATAGAGCGTTCTTCTTCATCTGTCATCTGATCAATAAAATAGCGGATTTTAGGAATATCGCCTCTACTGAAAAAAAGTATACAAAGGGCCGGCACTCCGTCACGTCCTGCTCGTCCGGTTTCCTGGTAATAGCTTTCAATATTTTTAGGGAGATCAGCATGAATAACGAAACGAATATTGGATTTATCAATACCCATACCAAAGGCTATAGTTGCGACAATCACTGATGCCTCATCCCTGTTAAATGCATCCTGGTTCTTGTTACGCTCCTCAGTTGTCAATCCTGCATGGTAGGGCAGGGCAATAATTCCCCTGGATACCAGGAAATTAGCAGTATCCATAACAGAATCACGGGTTGTGCGATAAATAATGCCAGACTCACCAGGATGCTCCCTGAGAAATTCGAGTATCTGTAAATCAACCTTTGATTTTCTTTTTACCTGATAGAAAAGATTGGGGCGATTGAATGACGCACGAATTATATCCGGAGACCTCAGCCCGATTTTGTTAATAATATCTTCCTGAACCCTTTGGGTAGCTGTAGCCGTAAAAGCTGCTATTGGAATGTCGGGAAACATCTTTGGTATAAGAGAGAGGCTCAGATAATCAGGACGGAAATCATGCCCCCATTCGGAAATGCAGTGGGCTTCATCAATGGCAAAGAGTGAGATAGGCATGGTTTTCAATGTTCCCATAAAGTGCGGCATTGCAAAACGTTCCGGTGCAATATAGAGCAATTTTATTTTATTGTATTTCATCATACGGTATACGTCAGCAATTTCTTGAGTACTTAATGAGCTGTTCATAAATGCGGCCGGTATACCATTTTCTAAAGCAGTATCAACCTGATCTTTCATAAGGGAAATCAGAGGGCTGATAATAACAGTAGTGCCATGCTGTATCTGTGCCGGCAACTGGTAACAGAGAGACTTTCCTCCTCCGGTAGGCATTACCGCAAAGACATCCTGTTTATTCAGGATGCTATTAATGATGAATTCTTGATTTACCAGAAAAGTCTGAAACCCGAAGACATTTTTTAGTGTGTGAAGTATTGCCGGTTCATTATTCTGTTTTTCAGAAAGCATTGGTGTTTATTGTAGCATAGGTAAAAGTCTGAAATGGTTACTTTTGACTAAAAAGACTTAATGACCTTCCCAATTACAGCCGTTGGGACTCATAAGGAAAATCCGGGCAATTAACCCGAAAACTGCATTTATCTGATGACCAAAGCAGGCATATATGCATAAAAACCTTTACAAAGCAGAATTGGGTTATTCAATG
>JBGQLV010000070.1:0-10967 GCA_041500225.1 Thermodesulfovibrionia bacterium
AGTCTCTTGAGTTCCTTCAGTCGCATTTCGATAATGTCCTTTCCTGCCATTCATCCCTCCCTTTTGTAGGGAGAAATTATAGCCCTCCATTAGGACATTTCTACTTTGGCTAAATAGGACATTATCATTTTGGCGTAACAGCTTTCAGGGAAAGTTTAAATGTCAGTTATCGGGATTTTGATAACGGTTTCTTCCTTTTCCTGTGAGATATTTCCACCTAACTGTCTGACAACTTTATCCTGAATTTCATAAGGAAGATATCCTTTCTCTTTATCTGCGTCTAATAAATTTCCTTTCGGAATAATCCTGATCACTGTTGAGCCATTTGCTGATTCAGTTTTAATGATAAGCCTGCTGTTTTTATCAAGTTTTGTTATCTTTTCTTCAAGAAAATGAAAAACAAGAAATTGAAGCATTGATGGGTTATTATTCATTGGAAGAATGTCTTTCTGAAAATCCTTTTCAATGCTTATTTTTCTCTGGTTTGCAGACCTGGTTAAAAGGGCAATCAGTTCCTCCATGGTCTCGTTCACATTGAAGGTAGAAAGCTCGTTGTCCATTCTGTGGGAGAACCGATTGAGATACCGAAAAAGGTCGTTTGTCTTTTCTATCTGCTCTTCAATCGAATGAATGATTTCAAGATATTCTTGTGGTTCATTCTTAGATTTTTTCCCTAACTTTATCATATCCCCCATCAATCCAGCCGATTCTTTTATAATAGCTATATAATTTTTAATTTCATGGGTAAACCCTGCCAAAATATTTCCGATGAAGCTTAATTGTGAAACCCTTAAATCACGCTCTTCATCATATTCCATATAATACCTCCAAACAGGGATTTATTTATTATCCCTTCTTTTCTTTGCCTGCTCTATTTTTGCAATTAATTCTCCGATATCTACAGGCTTCATAATATACTCAAAAGCCCCGCTCGTTAATCCTTCTTTTACGCTTTCTATGGCTCCATGACCTGTTAATATAATGACCTCAATAGTCGGATCAAACTGCTTAATTGTTTTAAGTATCTCTAAGCCGTCCATCCCGGGTATCTTTAGATCAAGCACTACCACATCAGGTTTATCACTGTAAATAGAATTCAATGCCTCCAGGGCATTATATACTGCTTTTGCATCATAATTACGCAACTGTAATCGCTCTGCCAGTGCTGATGCAAATTCTACCTCATCGTCTATTAAAAGTACTTTCGTAAATGCCATAGTTACCTCCTTTAGCTAGATTCTGATTTTATTGGGATCTCAACGATAAGAATTGTTCCTTTACCAACTTCGCTTTCAACAAGTATTATCCCGCTTAATCTTTGCATAATTCCATATGAAATGGAAAGACCAAGGCCTGTTCCTTTCCCCTTTTCTTTTGTGGTATAGAAAGGTTCAAAAATATGTTTGAGTTTGTCCTTAGGAATACCGCTTCCATTATCTTTGATTGATATCTGAACAGTATTTTTATCTTTGAAATTAGAAGAGACTTCGATAAAACCTCCATGATCAACTGCATCTATTGCATTATTTATAATATTCAAGAGTACCTGCTGTATCAGTCCTTTATCAGTCTCAATTTTTGGAAGGTCTTTTCCGAGATACAATTCTAAACGAATATTTCTGAATAGAATTTCTTTTTCAAGAAATTCTATAACCTCTTTAATAGTATCATTTAGGTCAATAACGTCATGTTCAACATCTATTCTCCGTGAAAATCCTAAAAGACGGTGGGTGATGGTTCGGCAACGGTTTACACTGTCAAATATTCCATTAATCAAACCTATAAACTTTTCCTTATTCTGTTGTAAATCACCGGTTAAATCGAGAATGTCTTTCATTAAGCCAGTCTTTTCATTAATTATAGCAAGGGGATTGTTAATTTCATGTGCAACACCTGCAGCAAGTCTTCCAATAGATGCCAGTTTACTGGAATGTTCAATATTTGCTATCGCGTGTTCTCTTTCCTGATCTGCTTTTTTAATGCGATTCACTACAGCTTGTGTCATTCCAATGGATACTGCAATGCTGATAAATATGCTGATAAGAGTAATTATAAAAAGTTCATTCGTGAAAATTTTAGGGATTTTTAAATATGGAGTTGATTTAATGATGGTAATTAAAAACCAAGATGATTTTTTTATAAAGACATTACCAAATATAACGGTATTACCGTTTGATTCTATTTCACGCACTGAGATATCTTCTTGGTTGAGGTAGAGCGGCGGTATAAATTTTTCCAATACATTTCCATGAAATCGAGAAGGAGTTTGCAGGATACCTTCTGTGTTGATGATAAAAGCGTCATCATTTTCTCTGAGATCAATATTAGAAGTATATTTTTTAAGCGTCTCCATATCAATTGTAGCTCTTAGAACCCAGAAAGTCCCCTTTTCTGGGACTTCCTTTTTTACAGCAATTGAAAAATGAGGTATTTTTCGATAACCCATAAAAACATTACTTATATAGCCAGAACGAATAATAACCTCGTGAAACCAGTCCTGATTAGAGTAGTCCTTACCGAGCAGATGATATGGGCCTGTATATGATTTCTGAATGCCATTTGAATCAATTACTCCAAGGTCAACGAGACCAGCATATTCTCTTTTAAATTTATTAAAGATATCAGTAAGCATTTTCTGGTCTGATAATTTCTCATAAGGACAGTTAGAGGAAAGGAACCTGAGCGCAGATAGCCTTTCTTCTAAAAAAAAATCGATAGATTGTTTTGTACCCTCAAGCTGCCACTTCATATTGTTACGAAAATCTTCCTTTAAAATGCTTTGGAACCAGAAGTAACTTACCGTCACAACTATAAAAAGAGGGATTACCGAAAGAATTGCATCAATTAAAACAATCCTTATCTTCAAACTCTTATAACGGTCTTTACCAAGAACACTAAAAAAGTCGCGCGGATGCAATAAAGCTCTAAAAAAGTTATTAACTTTCAACCTATCCCTTCCTTTTGAAGTTTTCCCGATAGGCGTTTAGCCTGCACTATTATAAGCCAAAAAAATAAAACACTTCTAAAACGATGCGGTTTCTGATAAAAACAAAACATTAAAAGCTTATATTTTTAAAAATATTACATATCATAAGAAAAAGCAAGGCAGAAAGCATGTTTAGAATCAATGCTTAAGCAACTCTTTTTTAACTGCTCCTTCTCTAAGCAATTTTATTTCATCTCCTGTTACGTCTACAATCGTTGAAGGCAGGCCACCTGAGGTAGTGCCGCCATCGATAATAAGGTCGATTTTATCTCCAAAATATCTTATGACAGTCTCTGCATCCTGTGCAGGTGACGTACCTGACAGATTGGCACTTGTTGCAGTAATAGGAAAGCTGGCAGTTATTGCAAGATAAAGGGCAAATGACTCTCCAGGGATTCTAACTGCGACCTTATGAGTACCTGCTGTTATATACTCTGATAGATTTTCCTTTGCTGGAAAAATTAAGGTAAGAGGACCAGGCCAGAACCTGTCCATGAGTGATACAGCTGTCTTATTCATAGAAGCTGTAATAACAGTAAGCAATTCTTTATTAGCTATAATCAGAGGCATTGCCTTCTCTTCAGGCCTTTGTTTAATATCGTAAAGTTTTTTTAGTGAATCTTCCATATCAAACTTGGCACCAAGGCCGTAAAATGTCTCTGTCGGGTATGCTATAATCCCACCTTTTTTAAGCATGTCAGCCGTATAGTGTAGAACCTGCTCTAAGTTAAGTTCGTTTACTTTTATTCTTAACATTGAGAAATACTAACATAGATGAGGTGACTTTAGCAGATATGGAAACCATGATAGTCCTTCCCCATCTTCCACGCAATTATGATTTTATTCAAAAATTATTCTTTAATAGCAATTCTTTTATTGACATTATTTAGATTTTACTTTAAGATTTTCCAAGATGCAGTTTTAATCAAGAAAGGGGGTGTAAAAATGAAAAAGGTAGTTTTATTAGTTATTTCTTTCTTGTTACTGCTGTCTTTTGGATGTGCCACACAGGAGTATGTAAAACAGCAGATAGACCCACTGATAGACAGAATCAGCAAGCTCGAAGCAAGGGTTGCGGCTATTGAATCCAGAATTAGCGGGCTTGAAGGAAAGGTTGCCGGAATTGAAGGAAAGGTTGCCGGAATTGATGAGGCTAAAAAGGAGGCGCGGGAAGCTAAAGCACTGGCTCAGGAAGCAATGAAAACCGCGCTGGATTGTTGTGATAAGGCAGATGCTTCGGTAAAAAGGGCAGAAGCTGCTGCAGACAGGGCTGAGAATGCTGCAAAGAAGTGTGCAAAGGCATTTGAATTGCAGCAAAAGAAATAAAAAATAAGGACTTTTATGGAGTCTAAAGAATTCAGAAATTCTTTAGACTCCATATTTATTCAATTCGAAATATCAACGGGGATTCCACTTTTTTCTCTAAGGGCAGAAAGCATTTTTTCTTTATCTACACCTTTGTACAGATTCTTTTTTCTTAACAAATTTACAGTCTCGTTAAAATAATTTATATGTAAAAATTTATCCTTATGCACTTCGATGTACACTTTATTGTTTTTGATACCTACCTTTACAGGCTGGCGAGCAATGGTCACACTAACGCCATTAGGCACTGACTGAAAAAGTTTTGGAATGTCCTCTGGATACAATCTTATACAACCGTGACTGACTCTTCTTCCAACGCCGTAAGGCTTGTTTGTCCCATGTATGAGAACAGTTCCCAATGAGAGCCTTAATGCATGAGAGCCGAGAGGGTTGTCAGGCCCGGGTGGCACCACCTTTGGCAATGTAGGTTTTTCTTTTCTGATTGATTCAGGCACATACCAGCTCGGTCTTACTATTTTTTTTATTACCCTGAAATTCCCTACAGGTGTATCAGTGCCTTCACTGCCTATCCCGATAGGAAATGTCATCACTGACATTGATCCCCTCTGTCTCAAAAAATAATAAAGCCTCAGTTCAGAGAGATTTATTACGATACCATTATATAACGCTATATCCGGTAATATCCATGATGTGGGTATCTTGACAGACATACCAGTTCCAGGGACAAAAGGATCATGGTCAGGATTTGAATCAGCAATTTCGTTAAAACCTATTCCGAACTTTCGTGCTATCTCAATCAAAGATTCATTATCTTTAACTTTGTAACTTGTAGTTACCCCGATTACTGTAGTGTCTTTGCTATAAGAATAAACCTCAGCAGCAACTGATGAGGTAAAAAATAAGGTGATGAATATTGGTATCAGAAGAATGCGGGTCTTCATTAAGATGATAGTAACCAACATGCGTTGCTAAATTCAAGAAATATTACGCAAAAATCATATCTGTGAATATAGAAACTATTTCTGGATAAAAATTATTAATTACGAAAAAGGTATAAGAGGAAGGAATAGTATTCATTCTTAACACTATGGAAGATTGAAGACTTAAAAGCTACATTCACTCTTCCTTTTTCATAGATTCTATAATGCGCTCTATTCTTGATTTTGGCAAACCGCTGAAGACTTTCTTTAATTCCTCATCTGTAAATTTTTCTCTCAGAAACGCAATGATGTCCATCCTTTCCTTCCAACAACCTATTACATTCCTGCAAGGTAATCTATCATTTACTGAAATGCAATACGAAAGTTCTATTAGCATTCCTAATTGATTGCAGTATATGGTCATAAATTATTATAAATGATAATGAGGGGGGAATAGTTCCCCCCTGCACATCTACTTCGGCCTTGGAAATTTCTCCAGGTCTTTTATAAGTTTCTGTATCTCGTCATCCGGCAATACATAATCCTCAAGTTTCCCGGATATATAAGCATCATAAGCTGCAAGGTCTATAATACCGTGTCCACTCCAGTTCATCAGAATCACCTTTTCTTTACCTTCCTCTTTTGCCTTTTTTGCTTCTTCTATAACACATGTAATGGCGTGGTTCGTCTCCGGAGCCGGGATAAATCCTTCTGTTCTTGCAAAGGTAACACCTGCTGCAAAGGTTTCAAGCTGGCCGTATGCCCGTGCCTCAATAAGGTTGTCCATAAGCAATCTGCTGACTATAGGAGCCATCCCGTGATACCTCAGACCACCTGCATGAATAGGAGCTGGCACAAAATTATGACCAAGTGAATGCATTGCAAAAAGCGGTGTTGTTTCTGCAGTATCTCCAAAATCGTATACATAAGGCCCTTTTGTCATAGATGGGCATGAAGCCGGTTCGCAGGCTATTATTTTTATTTTTTTACCATGTATTTTATCCCTGACAAATGGGAGTGCAAGGCCTGAAAAGTTGCTCCCACCACCTGCACATCCAATTATGATATCAGGATACTCGCCTATCATCTCAAGTTGTTTATGTGCTTCAAGGCCAAGGATAGTTTGGTGCAGAAGCACATGATTTGCAACACTCCCGATGGAATATTTTGAGTCTTTTGATGTTGCGCCGTCTTCTACTGCCTCGCTAATCGCAATACCTAAACTCCCCGGATGTTCCGGATTCTGTTCAAGGAACTTTCTTCCTGCATTTGTATCCGGACTCGGACTGGGAACACATTTTGCTCCCCAGGTTTCAATGAGGACTCTTCTATAAGGCTTCTGGTTGTAGCTTATCCTTACCATATATACTTTACATTCAAGGCCAAATTGGCTGCATGCAAAAGACAGTGCACTCCCCCATTGACCAGCTCCTGTTTCTGTAGCAAGCCTCTTTATACCAAAAACCTTGTTGTAATATGCCTGTGCTATAGCTGTATTAGGCTTATGGCTTCCGGGCGGGCTTACACCTTCATTCTTGAAGTATATGCGTGCCGGTGTTTTAAGGAACTTCTCTAAGAAATGTGCTCTGTAGACAGGTGTCGGCCTCCAGATGAGATATTTTTCGATGACTTCCTCAGGTATGTCAATCCATCTCTCGGTACTAACCTCTTGTTCAATTATGTTCATTGGGAAGATGGCTTCAAACATATCAGGTGTTATAGGTTGTCCTGTTGCTGGATTAAGTGGTGGTGGAACAGGGTTTGGCATGTCGGCCTGAATATTGTACCACTGTTTTGGAATATCCTTTTCGTTTAAAATAATTTGTCTGTTCACATTTGCCTCCTTTAATTTTTTTTAACAAAAAGATTACAAATTTTTTATGGTCCAATAATAAAACATATTTTACTTGTTAAGTAAATTTTTTTAAAGGTTTAATCTTTATTTTTTTAAAGGAAGAAAATAGTTTTTGATTTTTTATGTAAAAGACGACTATCTATGCTTGACAAAAAACAGCTTCTCTGGTATTATTTCTCTTTACCGTAGAATCCATTTTATTAATTAAAAAATCAGCGGAGGTAAAGTGCCTACGATAGAACAGTTAGTAAGGAATGGGCGTGCGAAGCTCAAGAGTAAGACAAAAAGTCCTGCATTGAGAGGGTGTCCCCAGAAGAGGGGAGTATGTGTAAGGGTGTATACAACAACGCCAAAAAAACCAAACTCAGCGCTGAGGAAAGTTGCAAGAATACGGCTTATGAATGCAATGGAAGTCACAGCATATATACCTGGAGTAGGTCACAATCTTCAGGAACATTCTATAGTAATGATAAGAGGTGGTAGGGTAAAAGACCTTCCAGGTGTCAGGTATCACATCATCAGGGGTACCCTGGATTCCATGGGAGTTGCAGACAGGAGAAGGTCAAGGTCAAAGTATGGGGCAAAGAGGCCCAAATAAGAGAGTCATAAAATGCCGAGAAGAAGAGTTATAGAAAAAAGAGAAATTTTACCTGACCCTAAATACAACAGCAAAATTGTTTGCAAATTTATGAATGCAATGATGGAGAGCGGCAAGAAGTCCACAGCAGAGAGGATTTGCTATGGTGCTTTTGACATATTAAAAAAGAAAACAGGGAGTGATCCGCTTAAGGTATTCAAGACCGCACTTGAAAATGCAAAACCGGTTATAGAGGTTAAACCAAGAAGGGTTGGCGGTGCAACTTATCAGGTACCAGTTGAAATAAGACCACATAGACGTACAGCTCTTGCCTTCAGGTGGATTATGAAATATTCGCGAGCTAGAAGTGAAAAGACCATGCAGGAAAAGTTGGCAGGGGAATTACTTGATGCTTTTAACAACACAGGGTCTTCTATTAAAAAGAAAGAAGATACCCACAAGATGGCCGAGGCGAATAAGGCCTTTGCCCATTATAGATGGTAGAAAAAATAGAGGAGAAGGCATTTGTCAAGGTTTCCATTAGAGAAGACACGCAATATTGGTATTATGGCGCACATAGATGCAGGGAAAACTACGACTACAGAAAGAATCCTCTATTATACAGGTGTTACCTACAAGATAGGCGAAGTAGACGAAGGCACTGCTGTTATGGACTGGATGGTTCAGGAGCAGGAGAGAGGTATAACCATAACATCTGCTGCTACCACATGTTTATGGAAAGACTATAAAATTAATATCATAGACACGCCAGGGCATGTCGATTTTACCATCGAGGTTGAAAGGTCTTTAAGAGTGCTCGATGGCGCTGTTGCAGTTTTTGATTCTGTTGCAGGTGTTGAACCTCAGTCAGAGACTGTCTGGAGACAGGCTGATAAGTATGGTGTGCCACGAATTGCATTTATGAATAAAATGGATAGAGTAGGTGCTGATTTTTTTATGAGTGTAAATAGTATGATAGAACGCCTTGGTGCGAGTCCTGTTCCTGTTCAGATACCTATAGGAGCCGAGGATGAGTTCAGGGGACCTATAGACCTTGTAAGGATGAAGGCGGTCTATTTTGATGACGAAACATTAGGTGCAAAATATACCGAGGGAGATGTCCCGGATAAACTTATGCCTTATGCGCTTGAATATAGAGAAAAGATGCTTGAAGCCCTATCTGACATTGATGAGAATATTATGGAAAAATTCCTGGGTAGAGAAGAGATAAGTATAGATGAGATAAAGGCAGCAATAAGGAAAGGCACTTTGGAAATGAAGCTTACACCTGTTATATGTGGTTCTGCATTTAGAAATAAAGGTGTCCAGCTTCTGCTCGATACAATAGTTGATTATCTCCCCTCACCATTTGATATCCCTCCTGTTATAGGAATAATGCCCGGCGATGGTTCTAAGATAATCAGACATGCTGAAGATAATGAACCATTTTCTGCTATTGCATTTAAAGTGATGACAGACCCCTTTGTAGGACAACTTACATTCATAAGGGTTTATTCAGGGGTATTAAGCGCAGGCTCCTATGTATATAACTCGACAAAAGATGTAAAGGAAAGGGTCGGAAGGCTGCTTAAGATGCATGCAAACAAGCGAGAGGAGATAAAAGAAATCTCTGCTGGTGATATTGCAGCAGTTGTTGGACTTAAAAGTACACTAACAGGTGATACATTATGCGACGAGAAAAATCCTGTCATACTTGAATCAATAGAGTTCCCGGAGCCGGTTATGGCTGTTGCTATTGAGCCAAAGACAAAGGCTGACCAGGAAAAGCTTTCGCAGTCTTTAGCTAAACTCGCTCAGGAAGATCCGTCATTTAGGGTATCCTTTAATGAAGATACAGGACAGACGATTATATCCGGTATGGGGGAACTTCACCTTGAGATTATTGTGGACAGGCTGCTCAGGGAGTTTAAAGTCGGCGCAAATGTCGGGAAACCTCAGGTTGCCTACAAGGAAACAATAAGGACAGTATCAAAGGCAGAGGGAAAGTTTGTAAGGCAGAGCGGGGGACGCGGACAATATGGTCATGTTTATATAAAGATTGAGCCATTAGAAACCGATAAAGGGTTTGAGTTTGTTAATGAGATAGTCGGGGGTACAATTCCAAGGGAATATATACCTGCTGTTGGGAAGGGAATAAAAGAGGCATTGGAGAGAGGGATTCTTGCAGGATACCCTGTTGTTGACATAAGGGCAACGCTTTATGACGGTTCATATCATGAGGTTGACTCTTCTGAGATGGCATTCAAGATAGCAGGGTCAATGGCATTCAGAGAGGCTGCAAAAAAGGCCAAACCTGTTATTCTTGAGCCGATTATGAGTATTGAAGTAGTAAGCCCTGAGGAATATATGGGTGATGTAATAGGAGATATTAGCTCCCGTAGGGGAAAGATTCAGAATATAGAGAGAAGGGGTAATGCGCAGGTAATAAAGTCACATGCCCCTTTGTCAGAGATGTTTGGCTATGCTACTGATTTAAGGTCAAAGACACAAGGCAGGGCCACATATACAATGCAATTTTCCCATTACGAAGAGGTTCCGAAAGGGGTCTCCGAGGGAATTATATCAGTGGTAAAAGGCGGATAAAGACAGTGATTAGTTGTTAGTTGTCAGTTGTTTGTTGTAAGAACTAAAAACTGAACACTAACAACTATAAAAGAGGAGGGAATATGGCAAAGGCTAAATTTGAGAGAGTAAAACCTCATGCAAACATAGGGACGATAGGTCATGTAGACCATGGGAAGACTACATTGACATCAGCAATAACAAAAATACTATCGTTGAAAGGGCAGGCGCAGTACAGGTCATTTGACAGTATTGACAATGCACCTGAGGAAAAGGCGAGGGGAATAACGATAGCGACGGCGCATGTAGAGTATGAGACGGACAAGAGGCATTATGCACATGTAGATTGTCCTGGTCATGCTGATTACATAAAGAACATGATCACAGGAGCAGCGCAGATGGATGGGGCGATACTGGTAGTGTCAGCAGCGGATGGGCCTATGCCTCAGACGAGGGAGCACATACTTCTTGCGAGGCAGGTAGGGGTACCGTACATGGTGGTATTCATGAATAAGGTAGACATGGTGGATGACCCTGAGCTTTTAGATTTAGTGGAGCTTGAGATGAGGGAGCTTTTGACTAAGTACCAATTTCCCGGGGACAAGATACCGATAATAAGAGGCAGTGCACTAAAGGCGATGGCGAGTGTCAGCACCGATGTCAATGCAGAGGAATACAAGTGCATATTTGAACTGTTGGATGCAGTAGACAGTTACATAC
>JBGQLV010000071.1:0-10920 GCA_041500225.1 Thermodesulfovibrionia bacterium
ACTGCTGATAATCGGCCTTGCCTGGATCATTGTTCCTCCTCTTTCTATTTGAAAAAGTAGGTTGATCATGACCCCAAGCGGCCCTAAGAATCAATTACATTTGTTACGTATAGCACCTGATACTATGCACTTATGCAATTCCCTGAAGAACGCTGATTACCAAGTGCAACCCCTAAGCCAGTCTGTTATAATCATCCTACGACATTATCTTAGGGGGGCGACTGAAATGAAAGAAGGGAAACGAACACCGTTCAAGGAAAAACCTTTAAGATACCCTGGACAGTCCCTTGACGACGATATCCAGCGTCTTCTCGATAAGATGGACGAATCCCTCTTCGTTCCCTTCATGTTGGCCCTTCTGGCCTTCATGGAGTGGGGCCGCTGGTATTTCAAATCTGCTGTTTCTTTAGGCACAGCCATTCTCTTCAGTTTGTTTGCAATAGCGGTATCTACCTGGACGGCTGTAAGGATTCGCAGACTGCGTCAGATGAAGCGACAGCTTACACTCGGCCGTGATGGTGAACAAGTGGTAGGGCAATGCCTCGAAGAGTTGAGGGCCAAAGGATACAGAGTGCTTCATGATATCGTGGTGAAGGATTTCAATATCGACCATGTAGTGATAGCTCCAACAGGGATTTTTACAATTGAGACCAAAACGGTGAGCAAACCCCTTAGAGGAGAGACCGTAATCTCTTTTGATGGCGAGAAAACACTTATAAATGGAATGAAGCCCGATCGCGATCCTTTAATTCAGGCAAGATCTCAGGCCTCGTGGATTAGGGATTTCCTGAAGTCATCACTTGGGAGGACCTTTCCGGTGAGACCCGTCGTCGTCTTCCCAGGCTGGTTTGTGAAAGGAACTCCTACTTGCTCTGACGTCTGGGTGCTTAACGAAAAGGCTCTGCCAGCTTTCATAGAGCAAGAGCCCACTGTATTGGGTACCGATGACCTTCAGGCTGTAACTTTCCAGATAAGTCAACATATCAGAGCGCAATAAGTCTGCACTCCGCACCTGCTAACAAGCATTTCAAATTGCTTGCAATTCTTGAGAATTACTGGAAGAAATATGCCAATTGCGGGTGGGTCACAATGGTTGTAGAAAAGGAGAAAAAGGATTAATATAGCGTGAATGAAAAAGTCTGTGACTCGAAGCAACGTGAAACCAAATAAGAAAAACTCCAACGGTGGTAACCTCGGGTTCGAAGAAAAACTCTGGCAGGCTGCTGACAAGATGCGCGGCCATATGGATCCCGCTGAATATAAGCATGTAGTCCTTGGATTAATTTTCCTCAAATATATTTCTGATGCCTTTGAAGAAAGACGTACTCAGTTGGCAATCTGCACAGCAGAACCAACAAGTGAATATTATGTAAGTGAAGAAATTGCACGATATGGTGTTATAGAAGACAGAGATGAGTATATCTCTGATAATATCTTCTGGGTTCCGAAAGATGCCCGCTGGTCGCACCTTCAGGCTAAGGCAAAACAGCCGGCCATCGGTAAGCTTGTTGATGATGCGATGATCGCTATCGAAAAAGAAAATCATCAACTGAAAGGCGTTCTTCCGAAAGATTACGCAAGACCAACTCTTGATAAACATACTCTCGGCGAGCTCATAGATCTCACTGGCACGATTGGCCTCGGTGATGCGGAAAGCCGCTCAAAGGACATCCTGGGCCGCGTCTATGAGTATTTCTTAGGCCGCTTTGCCTCAGCAGAGGGTAAAGGCGGTGGTGAATTTTATACTCCGCAGTCAGTTGTCAAAATCCTCGTCGGGATGATAGAGCCATACAAGGGCAGAGTGTATGACCCCTGCTGCGGTTCTGGCGGCATGTTCGTTCAGTCCGAAAAATTCGTCGAGGCCCACGGCGGCAAAAGAGGCGACATCTCTATTTACGGTCAGGAATCGAACCCTACCACCTGGCGACTCTGCAAAATGAACCTTGCAATAAGAGGCATCGACAGCAATATCGGGCTCCATCATGCAGACAGTTTCAGACAGGATCTTCACAAAGATCTCAAGTCAGACTTTATCCTTGCGAATCCGCCTTTCAATGTAAGTGATTGGAAGGGCGAACTTCTCAGAGAAGATGTGAGATGGAAGTATGGAATTCCTTCCAGTAACAACGCTAATTTTGCCTGGGTTCAGCATTTTATTCACCACCTGTCACCTAATGGTATTGCGGGCTTTGTGCTTGCCAATGGCTCTATGTCTTCAAACCAATCTGGCGAAGGGGAAATCAGAAAAAATATTATTGAAGCTGATCTTGTTGATTGCATGATAGCGTTGCCAGGGCAACTTTTTTATACAACACCGATTCCTGCCTGTCTGTGGTTTATCACAAGGAATAAAAAGAACGGCAAGTTCAGAGATCGTAGAAGACAGACACTATTCATAGATACCCGTAAGATGGGGCATTTGATCGACAGGACTCACAGGGAGTTCTCCGACGAAGAGATAAATAGGATCGCACAGGTATATCACGCATGGCGCGGTGAAAAAGGCGCTCATGAATATAAGGACGTCCCCGGCTTTTGCAAAAGTGAGAACATTGATGAGATCCGCGCACACGGCTATGTTCTCACGCCAGGTAGATATGTTGGTGCTGAGGATATCGAAGATGATGGTGAACCTTTTGACGAAAAGATGAAACGGCTTACAACAAAGCTCGAAGATCAGTTTGCCGAGAGCGCAAAGATTGAGAAGCTGATAAAAAAGAATCTTAATGAGCTTGGATATTGGAAATAGTATCGCAATTTGCGATAGCCGATAAAGTGGATTGAGATTCCAAAATGGCATATCAAATCTTGAAGTCACAAATTGTGACTTCAAGTGGGGGGTGACATGGATTCACTTGTTCCGGTTGAACTGATTGAGAAGAAGATATATCTGATCCGTGGCCATAAGGTCATGATCGATAGCGATCTTGCGGAACTCTATGGAGTTGCTACAAAAGTATTGCTGCAAGCAGTTAAACGCAATCTGAACCGTTTCCCTGAAGATTTTATGTTTCTGCTTAAATATCAAGATGTTGCAGCTTTAAGGTCACAAATTGTGACCTTAAAGAAAGGACGCGGCGAGCATCGAAAATATTTGCCCTATGTTTTTACAGAACAAGGAGTTGCAATGCTTTCAAGCATTCTTAATAGTGAGCGAGCAGTTCAGGTCAACATCGCTATTATGCGTGCTTTTGTTAAGCTGCGGGAAATGTTGTCCACTAATAAAGAACTTGCCCATAAATTTGCGCAGCTTGAAAAAAAGATAGAAAAACATGACGATGAAATCAAGCTGATCTTCGATGCTATCCGGCAGTTGATGACTCCGCCGGAGACAAAGAAGAGGAAGATAGGATTTCAGAGGGAAGCGGACTAATGAAGGCTCTAAGGTCACAATTTGTGACCTTAAAAACAATAAAGCTCGATTCGCTATTTAGGAGGTGCCCAGGGACACATGAACGAAGGTCTATTTGTTGATGTCAAGTTCAGGATAGGAATATGAAAACGGTCAAACTTGGCAATGTTTGCGAAAAAATTGGAAGCGGCGCCACTCCACGTGGTGGGAGCGAAGTGTATCAATCGAGGGGTGTTGCACTTATCAGAAGCCAGAACGTCTACAATGATGGATTTAGGAAAGAAGGGTTGGCTTATATTAATGATAAGCACGCCCGCGAACTCGAAAATGTCATAGTACAAGCTGGTGACGTTTTGTTAAACATTACTGGCGACTCTGTGGCGCGGGTTTGCCAGGTACCGAAAGAAGTATTGCCAGCCCGTGTTAATCAGCACGTTTCAATTATACGCCCGCATAAAGACATTCTTGACGCCAAGTATTTGAAGTATTTTCTTGTTAGTCCCTTAATGCAGCAATATATGAATGCACTCGCTGCCTCAGGAGCTACGCGACAAGCTTTGACTAAAGGAATGATTGAGGCATACGACATTCCAGCACCTCCGCTCCCTGAACAAAAAGCCATCGCCTCAGTTCTCGGCGCACTGGATGACAAGATCGAACTGAACAGGCAAATGAATGAGACATTGGAGGCCATGGCAAGGGCCATATTCAAATCATGGTTTGTGGACTTTGACCCTATCCCCACCCTCGGTCCTCATAGGGAATGGCAGGACTCTCAGGTTGGCAAGATTCCGAAGGGGTGGAGGATAGAAACTGTCGTTGATATTGCAGAATTGCATAGAGATATTGTCAACCCAGGAGATTTTCCTGACGAGTTTTTTGAGCATTTTAGTATTCCAGCTTTTGATGAAGGCAAAATGCCAGCTCTCGATTTAGGTGTAACTATTAAGAGCAATAAATTCCTGCTTCCTGAAAACTGTGTCTTGATTTCAAAACTTAATCCGAGAATTCCTCGTGTTTGGTTCCCTAAAATCAGCAAACTTAGTGCTATTGCTTCTACTGAGTTTTTGGTTTTAGTTCCAAAGAAGCCGTACACGAAAGAATTCATATACAGTCTTTGCATTTCCGCATATTTTATAGACACTTTTACCTCACTCGTTACGGGAACTTCAAGTAGTCATCAAAGAGTCAAACCAGAGGATTTGCTATCAATAAAAATAGTTTGTCCTACTGATCTTGTTTTAGAAGAATTCACACAAAAAGTTCAGCCCTTATTTATGACCATTCAATCTAACAACAACCAAACCCACACCCTCGCTGTTACACGTGATACTTTACTACCGAAATTATTATCGGGGGAGATGAGGGTGAAGGATGCTGAAAAATTTGTGGCGGTAGCTTAATGGATATAATTTATCATTATCCTCCTGAACTCATGCACCTTCTTGTTGACACAATTCCGCTGCTTTGTCGTTCGAAAAAAGATGTTCTCTTATTTTTTAGAGGGGCCGGGGTTTCGGTTTCTATCACAAGCGATCTGGATAAAAAGGTGATCTACGATCGAGATACTATCAATAAGTATGAAATCGCTCGTACCATCTTGTCGCGCCTCAACGAAAAAGGCGAAGCCACTTTAAGAGAACGTGAGATACTAAAGCGTGTTACGGAGTTTGAGGATTTCTCGACATGTTGGCCCACGGACCAATTGAAGGCAAAAGGGTTGGTGGCTGAAATAAGAAGGGTTATTGATGTTAAAGATTCATTTGCGCGGATGAAACAGGAGCGTGAGAACGAGCGCAAAAAGCATCAGGAAGTACAAAAAGCCAAGTTGACAAAATTGCAAGAGAAAAAGACCAAGCTGGAAAAAATTAAGAAAGATTTGTTCGGTCTATTTGGAGAGAAAAATAGTCATAAGCGAGGCAAGGCATTAGAAAGCGTACTTAACGATCTATTTGGTCATGGGGATATTCTTTTACGTGAGGCGTTCACATTGAAGGGGATGGCTGGTGAGGGAATCATCGAACAACTCGACGGTGTAATAGAAATTGATGGTGAAATTTATCTCGTTGAGATGAAATGGTGGAATGAGCCACTCGGCGTAGGCGATGTTTCGCAACACTTGGTGCGTGTTTTTAATAGAGGACATGCACGTGGAATATTTATTTCTGCGTCTGATTATACTGAACCTGCAATTGCAACTTGTAGGGAGTCTCTCAAGCAAGCTGTGGTCGTACTGTGCAAATTGGAAGAATTCATAAAGTTATTGGAAAGGGAAGGCGACATGAAGGAATTTCTCAAGTCGAAGATTAATGCCGCGATTGTGGACAAGAATCCCTTGCACAACCCTTTCCGATAGTTAACGAAAGGAAGACTTTGTGGCAGATATAAACCTTACACAGGCTGAAGCAGACACACTTATCGCGATGGAAAAGCACCGGTTTGATGATACGCGCTGGGATTATCCAGGGCTGGGCGGATCGATATCGGTCTCTCTTGTCTCACCGGATAAGCGTGAAAACTTCCTGCTTGATGTAAGCCGTGGAAGGATTGATCTGCTGAAAGGAACCTATCAGAATCGCTCACGGCAAGTTGTTTTGCTCGTTCGTCTTGATTTCGGCGGACAGCCGCACCGAAACCCTGACGACCAAGAAATTCAATCACCCCACTTGCACGTATATCGTGAGGGGTACGGCGATAAGTGGGCAATCCCGGTTCCCCCTGAGAGATTTCCTGACATATCGGACTTGTGGCAGCTTTTGCAGGATTTTATGAGGTTCTGTAATATTACCGAGCCTCCATTTATAGAGAAGGGGTTATTTTCATGATCGATGAAATACAGAAATTGTTGGATCAGTATCTGGCATGGCTGAGAGATAAGACGGCACTCCGCCAGGTGAAAGATTGGATAGAGATAACAACACCTTACTTAGACAGGCATAACGATTATCTGCAGATCTATGTCAAGCGTGACGACAGCGGGTTCCTTCTTACTGATGACAGATATATCATTGAGGACCTTAAACGGTCCGGCTGTGATCTCGAAAGCAAGAAGAGAAAGGAACTCTTGATTCTTACGCTAAACGGTTTTGGCGTTAAACTGGACGGTAATGCTTTGGTCGTTCATGCATCGCAGGAAAACTTTGCACTACGAAAGCACAATCTTGTGCAGTCAATGCTGGCGGTTAATGATCTCTTTTATTTGGCTGTTCCCATGGTGGCGAGCCTCTTTCTTGAAGATGTGACCTCATGGCTGGATTTGCAAGAAATACGCTATACGCCAAAGGTAAAGTTCACCGGCAAGAGCGGTTATGACCATCTTTTTGACTTTGTAATTCCTGGGTCGAAGAAACAGCCGGAGCGTATTCTCCAAACTATAAACAGGCCGAGCCGCGATACAGCTCAGGCGGTTGCATTTTCTTGGATTGACACAAGAGAAGTGAGACCGACAAACTCTCGCGCTTATGCTTTCCTCAACGATTCGGAGCATGCTCTATCAGCATCCGTAATGGATGCATTAAGAAACTATGATGTGACCCCTGTGCTTTGGAGTAAACGCGAAGAAGTCAGAGAGGAATTGGCGGCGTAACCAGAGCGACAGACTATAAGTAGATAACGAGGAGGTTAAGTTGTGCGTTTCTGTTTTTGCTTTGCTTTACGAATGGCGGCAAGTTCTTTAAGTCTTGCCATGTCTTCTTTTGAGGGGCGGATGCCTTCAACTGTGGATGAAGAAATTACAGAGCGAAGTATTAGTTCTTCTCGTAATAAAGGGTCTTTTAAATATGGGTTGGTCTCTTTTAAGGACTTCTTTTTCATGATTTATTATACAACAGGGTACAAATGAACATCGTCACCGAATCCATCATCGAGCAAGCAGCACTTGACTGGTTCAAGGAGCTGGGATATTCCATTCTCAATGGACCGAATATCGCCCCGGGTGAATTATTCTCTGAGCGGGCAAGCTACTCTGATGTGATTCTTGAAGGCAGGGTTCGCTCTGCTTTGACGAACATCAATCCGACTATTCCCGCTGAAGCGATAGAGGATGCATACCGAAAGCTAGCGAGGACGATTCATGAATCGCCTCTTCTTTACGGAAACAACCACAGTTTTCACAAGATGCTCACCGAAGGGATTGATGTCGAATACAAAAACACTGATAGGGGTATTGTTGGTGATAAAGTCTGGCTTGTAGACTTCAATAATCCCGAAAATAACGATTGGCTGGCAGTTAACCAATTCACGGTAGTCGAAGGCAATAGTAACAGGCGGCCTGATGTCATTATTTTCGTGAACGGCCTTCCGCTAGGTGTTGTTGAACTTAAGAATCCTGCAGACGAAAACGCTACGACCAAGGATGCATTCAATCAATTCCAGACCTACAAGAAAGAAATATCTTCTCTCTTCCCTTATAGCGAAATTCTTGTTGTTTCAGACGGCATAGAGGCAAGGGCCGGAACTCTCACAGCAGACTGGGAATGGTTTCTGCCATGGAGAACGATAGAAGGAGATGATTTAGCACCAAAAGGGCTCCCCGAACTTGAGGTCTTGATTAAAGGAATATTCGTGAAGCAGAGATTCCTTGATCTTCTGAGATATTTCATTGTCTTCGAGGTGGATGGTGCAGAAATTCTGAAAAAGATGGCCGGATACCATCAGTTTCATGCTGTGAATAAAGCAGTTGAATGTACACTTCAGGCAGTAGCGCCGCAAGGTGACAAACGGGTTGGCGTTGTGTGGCACACTCAGGGAAGTGGGAAAAGCCTAACAATGGCTTTTTACTCCGGAAGAATTATTCAACATCCTGATATGCAGAACCCCACTCTTGTTGTGCTGACAGACCGGAATGATCTTGATGATCAGTTATTCGGAACATTTTCAAAATGTCAGGATCTCCTCCGTCAAAAGCCGGTTCAGGCGGAAAGCAGAGGCCACTTGCAAGAGATACTGAACGTCGCATCGGGAGGAGTTGTCTTCACCACAGTTCAGAAGTTCTTCCCTGAAAAGGGAGAAGATTTTCCGAAATTATCTGACCGACGTAATATAGTTGTCATCGCTGACGAGGCTCATAGGAGCCAGTATGACTTTATTGACGGTTTTGCGCGGCATATCAGGGACGCACTGCCGAACGCATCGTTCATCGGTTTCACAGGAACGCCAATTGAGAAAGCAGACAGAAATACTCCTGCGGTTTTCGGAAATTATATCAGCATCTATGATATCCAGCGTGCTGTCGAGGACGGAGCGACAGTCCGTATTTATTATGAAGCAAGGCTTGCAAAACTTGAGCTTAAAGAAGAAGAAAAGCCCCGGATAGACCCGGAATTTGAGGAAGTCACTGAAGGTGAGGAACAGACTATTAAGGAAAAGCTCAAGCGAAAATGGGCACAGCTTGAAGCAATGGTCGGGACTGAAAAGCGCATCGGCCTTGTTGCGAAGGACATTATTGACCACTTTGAAAAGAGGCTTGATGTCATGGACGGAAAGGGAATGGTCGTCTGCATGAGTCGTCGTATATGTGTTGAC
Organism: Thermodesulfovibrionia bacterium; assembly: GCA_041500225.1. Classification (GTDB taxonomy): domain Bacteria; phylum Nitrospirota; class Thermodesulfovibrionia; order Thermodesulfovibrionales; family SM23-35; genus 0-14-3-00-41-53. The sequence continues at coordinate 8,876 of JBGQLV010000071.1, forward strand.
TTATATAATGCCATTATCAAACTTAGGCCTGAATGGCATAATAACAATGATGAAAAAGGGGTTCTCAAAATAGTCATGACAGGATCTGCATCTGATCCTGTGGAATGGCAACAACATATAAGGAATAAATCACGAAGAGAGAAACTGGCGAATAATTTCAGGAAAAAGCCAGCACATCCTTTTAAGCTTGTCATTGTCCGTGATATGTGGCTCACAGGTTTTGATGCCCCATGCCTTCATACCATGTATATAGATAAACCCATGCGCGGTCATGGCCTTATGCAGGCGATAGCCAGAGTCAACAGGGTGTTTAAAGATAAGCCCGGCGGTTTAGTTGTTGATTATCTTGGAATTGCTGATGAACTAAAGAGGGCTCTCTCTGACTATACCGAAAGAGACAGAGATATGACCGGGATTCCACAGGAAGAGGCTGTGGCACTCATGCTTGAAAAATATGAGATTGTTTCATCTATGTTCCATGGATTTGACTATTCAAGATTCTTTTTGGGTAGTCCTGCCGAAAGGTTAACAATCATAAAAGAAGCAATGGAATATATCCTAATGCAGGAAGATGGGAAAAATCGTTTTATGCAGTCTGTTACAGAACTTTCAAAGGCATTTGCGCTTTCAGTTCCACATAAAAAGGCACTTGAAATAAGAGATTATGTTGGTTTATTCCAGGCTGTCCGGGCATCTTTAGTCAAGAACACCATTACAGAAGGTAAAAGTCCTGATGTCCTTGATTCCGCTGTGAGACAGATCGTATCAAAGGCTATTGCCTCTGATGAAGTCATAGATATTTTTACCTCTGCCGGTCTAAAAAAACCTGATATCTCGATCCTCTCGGATGAATTCCTTGAGGAAATAAAGCACATGCCCCAGCGGAACCTTGCCCTTGAAGTGTTGAAAAAACTGCTTAATGATGAAATAAAGGTACGATCAAGAAAAAACCTTGTGCAGTCAAGATCCTTTGCCGTAATGCTTGAACAGACTATAAGGAGATATCAGAACCGCACAATAGATGCAGCAAAGGTAATCATAGAACTTATCGAACTTGCCAAGGAAATGCGCGAAGCCCATAAGAGGGGAGAGAAATTAAATCTCTCTGAAGAAGAGTTAGCCTTCTATGATGCGCTGGAAACCAATGACAGTGCTGTAAAAGTGTTGGGAGATGAAACCCTTAGATTAATATCCCATGAGCTTGTTGAAACACTGAAGAAAAATGTGACTATTGATTGGACGGTTAAAGAAAGCGTTAAAGCAAAACTAAGGACCCTGGTTAAGCGCATACTACGAAAATATGGCTATCCTCCTGATAAGCAGGAGAAAGCTACACAGACTGTTCTAAGTCAGGCTAAATTGTTGTGTGCTGAATGGGCGTAGCGAAATTGGGCTTACTTATAACGGTTCCCTCTTGAAATACTCAGGATAGGTCGTTGCCTCACGAGTGCACATTTCTGTGAGAAAGCAACAATCCAATCGCCACAAGCGAAGCCACACATTCTATCTGTGAAAACATTAGTCGAAACATAATCTGACATGTCTGTACTGTCAAATCATATCTTACACTTTATTAAACTAAATGTCAGATGATTCTATATAATTAACTTAGATGTTTGCTGACTAACTTGGTCATCTCAAACATTGAAACTTTCTGTTTCCCTCCGAATACTGCCTTCAGGTTGGCATCAGCAACGATGTCTCTCTTATTTACCTTATCCTGGAGCTTATTTTTCTTGATATATTCCCAAAGTTTTTTGGTAATTTCTGTTCTTGGGAGTGGCTTACTCCCGACAACTTTTGCCAATTCCTCGCTAATCTTCATGGGTTTCATGAATGCAGGATTTGGCTTTCTCTTTTTCTTGACAACCGTCTTCTTGGTGGGCTTCTTTGCAACCGTCTTCTTAGTAGTCTTCTTCTTTACCATTTTTTCTCCTCCTTGTTTTAGGATATTATATATCTATACCGCCTTTTTTATCTACCGATAAAAAATTATTTACTTCTCTCTTTGTTATTATCAGGTTTGAAATTAGTGCAATTTAAGA
>JBGQLV010000072.1:0-10577 GCA_041500225.1 Thermodesulfovibrionia bacterium
ACATTTCTATTTTGGCTTGACAATAACCAAGTATCAGTTGACATTTACAACCCTATAATTTAGATGTTAATTTTATTGTATAATGGAACATAAAGGAGGATTATATTTCATGAAAAACATTATTAATTGTATTCTTATAATTTTGGTTATTTCTGCCTTTACGAATGGTGATTCTTCTGCCTTTGAGAAACCTCTAAAGACAGAAGAGGCAAAGGCTGCGGATATAACAGGGGTATTTACACTAATACTTTATGGAGGCAGATTCTCAGATGACATTGAAACTATTGCTATCCTTGATTATGAAGGAGATCAATATATCTTTGAGCCTTATGCGCCTGAATTTGATTACAGAATTAAGAAAGGTGTCCCGGCCAAAGAGGCGCAGGAAGTTGCAAAGAAGTTTGTCAGTTTTCACAATTCGTTCTGGCGTTCCCAGTTGAGCAAGATTATTGATAACAAAGGCAACACTATCGGCTATGAAGTGAGACCGCTATATTGGCCTACTACCTTTGGTCTCAGTGATGTGCTTGAGGTTAATTACTGGCTTAAAGAAGGCAATAAGATAAAAGTCACGATAAGGCTCACACCGTCAGTTGAAAGGCTGCGTTTCCCGGGAGGTGGTGACGGAGGTTCAGGTGGAGGAGGAAACTGAGCAATCGTTTAAAATATTTAAAATTTGGAGGATACCTTCTTGAAAAGGGGTTAATAAGTGAGATGGATATCCTCAATGCACGGTTTATTCAAAAGAAGAACACTCTCAAAATCGGAGAGCTCACTAAAGCTAAAGGCTGGCTTACAGAAGATGATATAAACAGGATATTAATAATTCAGGAAGAGTCGTACGAAAGATTTGGAGAGATCGCGGTAAGGGAGAAATATTTATCAAAGGAACAGATAGAAGGACTCTTGAAAGTACAGACGGATACATATATGTTTTTCGGAGAAGCCTTAGTTCAGATTGGAGCTATTTCTAAAGAACAGATCATAGGACAATTGAAGGAATTCAACAGAATAAAATTCCAGAAACGTAGAAGATAGTAAGGAGGAACATTTTCTTCACTGTTTGCTTCCTCGATGTACAGCTACTATCCCACCTGCTAAATTATAATTTGCAACTTCTTTCCATCCAGCTGATTCGATCAGAGAGATCAGTTCCGGTGGGGATGGAAAATCTTTGATAGTATTTCCCAAATATTGATATGCAGCATGGTCTGAGCCGAAAATTTTAGAAACAAAAGGTGCGAGTTTCATCAGGTAAAAGAAATATATATGTGCAAAAAACGGATTTGTAGGCTGGCTGAACTCAAGGCAGACAAAGCGGCCGCCGGGTTTTGTAACGCGGTAAAATTCCTTTAATGCCTTTAATCTATTGTTAATATTTCTTAATCCGAAAGTAATTGTGACCGCATCGAACTGCTCATCGTCATATGGAAGCTTTTCAGCATTTCCTTCCCTGAAGGTTATTAAATTATTAAGTTTAGCCTTCTGGACTTTCTCTCTTCCGATATTAATCAGTTCTTGGGAGAAGTCTAAACCTTCAACCTGAGCTGTGCCCTTCCAGAACCTGCAAAGTTCGATAGCCATGTCCCCTGTGCCCGTACATACATCAAGTATTCTATGGCACTTGATCTTCCTCGGAATCGAGTCGCAACGACCTGTCTCCATAGCCACTTTTTTTCGCCATCCGATATCAAGTCCGAAACTGAGAACATGATTCAACAAATCATAGCGAGTGGCAATATTAGAGAACATCTGTTCAACTTTCTTAGCGTCACGTTTCTTATGGTTAATATGGTTCATAATGGAGACTTCAACAGCGTCTTCTTTCTTAACTTCGAGCACTGGCAATCTTTTCGCCGTTTCTTCTTTATTCGTCTTAAGCTTTCCACAATTATCTTCCCCACATTTATAGCTTCCTGGTAAAAGATATGCTTCAATTCTTTATGACTCCAGTCACGCCCAACCCCTTCAGCCTGATTAACAATGAGATAAATGCCAGAATAACAAGCTCCTATCTCTCTGGCCAGATATACCTCAGGACAAAGACTCTGCCCAATCACATCTCCGCCCAGAGACGCTATCATCTTTACCTCAGCACGGCTTTCAAAATGCCTTCCATCAGTAACTGCATATACTCCTCGTGTCACCCTTCTTTCTGGAAACAATTTATTACTTGCTTTTGTAATAATTTTTGAAAGTTCAGGACAGATTGGATCTCGCATAATGAGTAGATACTTATCAGAAAGATGAATATCTCTTCTCAGAGAAAGATCAATATAATCATCAGGGATTATAAAATGACTTAACTCCAGATCTTTCCTTATTGCCCCCACGCCCCCTTCAGCAAGAATGGTCTTAACACCAGCCTTCTCTAAAACCCAAAAAATCTGGCGAGATGCATCAGCCCGGCTTATACCAGCCAGCCAGCCATGCATTCTGACTGTATGTACCAATTCACCATCAATCTTAAACAATTTAAACTCAGGACTATCACCAAAAGGAGTTGAAAAAACTTTTCCCTCTAAAACCTTTACACCTGGGAGTTTAAGGTCTTCAGGGAAATTTATTGAATAGGTACTCGACCCGCCAATAAATGCAAGATTTGCTTTTGGGATTTTATTTTCAATTGATATTGATTTTTTCATGAATTACTAAGTTAATAAATCTTCAATATGTTAAACTCGGTATCTCGCTGCGCCGGAATTTTACCAGCCTTTCGTATCAAATCAACCATCTCATCAACAGTAATCCGATGAGAAACACCTGCAGCCCGGACAACATTCTCTTCAATCATGATACTGCCTAAATCATTCGCACCAAATGAAAGACAAATTTGTCCAATGTCTTTCCCCTGTGTGACCCATGAACCCTGGACATTGGGGAAATTATCCAGAAAAATACGACTTAAAGATAGGGTTTTCAGATATTCAATGGGTGAAACTGATTTACCTCCTAATGAAGTATTCCCCGGCTGAAAAGACCACGGGATAAATGAAATAAACCCTTTCGTCTTATCCTGAAGATCCCGTATTTTTTGAAGATGGGTTATCCTGTCCTCGATGGTTTCAACCGTTCCAATCATCATGGTTGCTGTTGTCTTAAGTCCTAAATTATGTGCTTCCTCCATAACCTCCAGCCACCTTGATGAGGATATCTTCCGTGGACTAATCCTTTTTCTCACCCGGTCAACCAATATCTCAGCCCCTCCTCCGGGGAGGGAATCAAGACCTGCTTTTATAAGCTCTTTCAATGCCTCTGAAATAGATATCCCTGCAGACTCTGCAATATGAACAATCTCCGGAGGAGACAGGCTGTGAATTCTGATATTAAATTTCTTTTTTATCTTCGAAAACATGTTCGTGTAGTAATCAATTTTCAGATCCGGGTTAATCCCTCCCTGAAGCATCACCTGGGTGCCGGAAAGTTCAATTGTCTCAGCAATTTTCTCTTCAATCTCCTTCTGACTTAAAACATAGGCTTCAGGATGCCCTTGGGGTCTATAGAAGGCACAAAAGCAACACTGATTTTGACAAATATTTGTGTAATTGACATTGCGATCGATTAGAAAGGTTGCCATTCTTTCCGGATGCTTCTTGCGACAACTGTCGTCTGCTGCCCTTGCAAGTTCTAATATATCAGCCTTTTTAAAAAGAAGGACTGCTTCATCAAAGCTTAATCTCCTGCCTTTTGATGTCTTATCAAGAATTTGTTGAATCTTCACGTACTTACCTTTGAACGGATGTTGACAAATTCAAGTTCAGGAACTCCTGTAAGTTCTCCTATATCAGCTGCTAACCTGTAAAAATAGAGAAGGCCTTCCTGATAATCTTTTTTAAAATCAAAACGGAGTGATTTGAAATAATCTATTAGAAAGGAGGGACTAAAGGGCTCCCATCTGGCAGCATATTCTGCTATCTCTGGCAGATGTTTCATTGAGTAATCCATTGAGTTTTTAAAAATTTCGAATATATACTTGCTTAGTTCATTTTGTTTCTCTGCAAATGTGCGGTTAACTGCCCAGACTGCATAAACCATCTTCTTGCCAGTCATTTTTTCCCACTCCAGCCCTAAATCGTAAAGGTAAAAATCTTTTCTATCAACATAATATTTCAACGCTATATCACCAATAAGTAACGCTGCATCAGCATTTGCAAGCATCTTATCTAAATCAGGAGGAGAAGTGATATACTCTGGCTCAACCTTATATCCGTGACTGAGAACCAGTTTTAGCAACACCTGTGATGTAGCAGAGGTATTGCTCAAGGCAATCTTTTTCCCTGATAATTCTTCTATAGGAAAATGACTCAACAGGAGGATGCTTTTTACCTCTCCGTCAGAACTCACTGTAAAGTCAGGGAAGAGAACTAAAGATTCATGATGGCGGGCATATTCAATAGACGAAATAGGTGAGATATCAAGCTTTCCATTTAGCAGAAGATTATTAAGTTCAGTGGGTGTTCCCTTTATCAACTCTATATCAAGCAGGGCACAGCTTTTTACCAGTCCATAATAAAGTGGAAGGCAATTTAAAAACTGAATGTGTCCTACCTTAGGTTTCAACAAGAACATCCCATTTTTTCTTATCATAAATTTTGATCATGTTATACAATGTATCCCTTTCAACAGGTACCCTGCCAGTCTCAAAAATCAAGTCTAATAATTCTTCCCTGGAAATCGATTGATTGGTCTCCGCGCCTGCTGCATGGGTTATCTTCTCTTCTACAACTGTGCCGTCCAGATCATCAACACCAAACAGAAGAGAAAGCTGAGCCACTTTTAAACCGAGCATTATCCAGAAGGCCTTTATATGAGGAAAATTATCTAATACCAATCTTGAAACAGCGAGCATCTTAAGATTCTCAAAAGCGATTGGCTTTTTAAAACCAGTTAACTGTGTATTCTGAGGATGGAAAGGCAATGGGATAAAGGATTGGAATCCACTTGTTTCATCCTGAAGCGCCCTTAAAGTTAGCAGATGATCGATCCTCTCCTCAATCGTTTCAATATGACCGTAAAGCATCGTGGCATTTGATTTAATGCCCAGATTATGCGCTGTCCTCATTATCTCCAGCCATTCCTCAGCATTGGCTTTTCCGGGACAAACTGCCTCTCTTATCCGATGGTTTAATATCTCAGCTCCTCCACCTGGAAGTGAGCCTAACCCGGCTTCCTTTAATCGTGTTAATACTTCCTTTATTGAAAGGTTTGAGATCTTGGAAAAATAGCCTATCTCAACAGCAGTAAAGGCCTGAATATGAACCTTTGGCATAGTCTTCTTAAGAAGAGTGATAACTTCAAGATAGAAATCAAAGGGAAGATCAGGATGAAGCCCGCTAACAATATGAAATTCGGTTATGCCAAGTTCCCCCGCCGACCGGGCTATATCAAGTACATCATCTATTGTCATTGCATATGCATCAGTATCTGTTTTGTCTCGACTGAAAGCACAAAACTTACAGCGTGATACGCAGATGTTGGTAAGATTTATATGATAATTGACATTAAAATATGCATGATTTCCTGATTTTCTCTCCTTGACCATATTTGCAAGTTGACCAATAGAAATAAGGTCATTTGAGTTTATAAGCGTCAGTGCATCTTCCCTGGAAAACCTTATACCTTTTTCGACTTTTTTTTCAATTTCACTGAAACCAGTTTTTGACATAATATTCATCCTCTCTACTCTTTCCTCCATCCTTTGAATAAATTATGTTCAATCCGTAAAAGGTTCATAACCTTCCCGACAACAAAATTCACCATATCATCTATTGTCTTTGGATGATGATAAAAGGCAGGCATCGCCGGCAGAACCGTAGCTCCTGCCTTTGTAACTTTCACCATATTCTCCAGATGAATCAGGCTGAGAGGAGTCTCACGTACAACCAGAATCAGTTGTTTCCTCTCTTTTAGAGCTACATCTGCTATCCTCTCAAGCAGGTTGCCTGAGATACCATTTGCAACTGCTGCTAATTTTCCCATACTGCATGGAATAATAACCACCGCTTCCGGTGTATTCGAGCCACTCATAAATGGAGCTTCGAAATTATCATTTTCCCATATCCGTACATGATTAATGATTTCAGAAAGACCCAGCTTATCCATTTGTTCAAAGCCGAATACCCCAAGCTCCTCATTCATCACCTGTTTACCGGCAGGGGTTATAACCACATTCACTGTATGCTTTCTCAGGCCAAGCTCCTGAATCAGTCTGATGCCATAGATACTTCCACTTGCTCCAGTTATGCCAATTACATAATCAGACACTTCCTGTCCTCCCGAAAACCACCTCAATAGCAACAAAACAAAACATTACCATGCTGATGACGCCATTCATTGTAAAAAAAGCAAGATTAAGTCTCGATAAATCATTTGCCTTAATCAGGCTGTTCTCATAGGCCAGAAGGATTGCAGTAACTACCACTCCGATAAAATAGAATAAACCCAGGTCTAAGCGAATACCAAGCCAGATCAATATCGTTATTGAGGTTATATGAAGTAATTTAGTCAGAGTAAGAGATGTTTTGATGCCAAACCTGGCAGGGATTGAATAGAGTTTATGACAACAGTCAAAGTCGATATCCTGAATTGCATAAAAGATGTCAAAACCTGCTACCCATAAAATAACAGCACTTCCAATAAGAAAGGGTTCTAAACTAAACGTATTGGTAACTGCTATCCAGGCGCCTATTGGAGCCAAACCCAGACAAAATCCAAGAATGAAATGAGAAAGCCATGTAAACCTTTTGGTATACGGATAGATAACAAATGGAATGACAACGATTGGCCAGAGATAACGACATATTGGCGCCAGATTGTAAACAGCCAATAAAAAGAACCCTAAGCTGATTATGGAAAAAAGAATAACATTTGAGACCGAGAGAAGCCTTTTTGGCAAGGCCCGTTCAGCAGTTCGGGGATTACGGCGATCGGTTTCTATGTCAATCAAACGGTTCAGGGACATAGCAAAACTTCTTGCTCCAACCATGGCAAGGGTTATCCAGAAGATTGTAATAAAACTCGGAACTTTCATTTGAGACAGGAATGCACCGAAATAGGCAAAGGGAAGTGCAAAGATGCTATGCTGAAACTTTATCATCTCAAGATAGATTTTGACTTTACCCATAAAATTACCTCTGAATTCGTATTAAATCTTGTCGCTTTGAAAAGGTTTTTCAGCATGTCTGCCCTTATTCAAGGCCATACTCCTTCCATCTTTCATCCACAAGCTTCTTTATTTTTTCAGACATCTGAATTTCATTAGGCCATTTCCTTTGATACCCCTCTTCTGGCCACTTCTTGGTAGCGTCAATCCCCATTTTCGCGCCGTATATCGGCCTGTTTGAAGAATGATCAAGGACATCAAGAGGTCCCTCTACTACCATAATATCCCGCGAGGGATCAACATTGTTGAAAGCCTTCCATACAACCTCGGAAGGATTCTGCACATCAACTTCATCATCAAAAACCACAACAAATTTGGTAAACATCATCTGACCTAATCCCCAGATTGCGTTAATTATCTTCCTGGCATGCATCGGATAGGATTTTTTTATGGAGATTAAAGCACAGTTATGGAAGACACCTTCGATAGGTAAATTTATATCCACAATCTCAGGTAGCTGCATCTTAATAAAAGGTAAAAACATCCTTTCTGTTGCTTTCCCCATATAGCAGTCTTCCATCGGCGGCTTGCCAACAATTGTTGCAGGGTAAATAGGATCTTTTCTCTGAGTTATACAAGTTATATGGAAAACAGGATAATCGGCAGCCATTGAATAATAACCTGTATGATCGCCAAAAGGACCCTCTATTCTTTCTTCTCCTACTTCAACATAGCCCTCAAGAATAATCTCAGCTTTAGCAGGGACTATAAGGTCTACAGTCTTTGCCTTTACTACCTCGACAGGCTTTCCCCTTAAATAACCGGCAAAAAACAACTCCTCAATTCCATAAGGGAGAGGAGCTGTTGCTGAATAGATTGTTACAGGATCGCCACCCAGGGCTACAGCCGCCTCCAATCTCTTGCCGAGCTTCACTGCCTTTCGATAATTAACAGCACCGTCATGGTGAGTATGCCAGTGCATACCGGTTGTCTTTTCATCAAAGACCTGCATACGGTACATGCCCATATTTTGTTTGCCGCTCTCGGGATCCTTTGTAATAACAAGAGGAAGCGTAATAAAACGGCCGCCATCATCAGGCCAGCATTTTAGAATAGGATAATTAAAAAGCGAAAATTCTTTATCCTTAACGATCTCCTGGCAAGGCGCCTTTTTTACTTCTTTTGGCTTTGATTTGCTGAGCTTATAAAGATCGAGAAGTGCTTCTATTTTTTGTTTCAATTTCATATCAAGGTCAGTTTTTAACAGACCAGAAAATCTCTGGCTGATTTCGTTGAAATCATTCAAACCAAGCGACCAGGCCATTCGTTTATATGAGCCGAAGAGATTGATAGCTATCGGCATTTGCGAACCTTTAACCTTTTCGAACAAAAGAGCCGGTCCTCCTTTTTTCGATATCCGGTCAGTAATTTCAGTCACTTCAAGAATCGGATCAACCTCTTTCTTGATGCGAACCAGTTCTTTTTTATCTTCCAGAAAATCTATGAATTCTCTTAGATCGTTGAATATCATCTCTTTTCTCCAACCAGCCCGGATTTGAATACATCTTTCAGAGTCTTTGCAGCTTGAAAAAGCGAAAATTTGAATGTATTATTTTTAACTGCCGTTGACTCACTCAATACCCAACTCAAAAGGATGCCCTGGGCTGCTCCAAAGATAATCATTTTAGCAACACGGGTATCTAAATCTTTTCGATATATTCCTTTCCTTTTCCCTTCCTCAAGTATCTCCTCGATCAGGGCAAGGAATTCGATTATTCTGTTAATCGTGTAATTATTTAAAAATATACTGCTTTGTTTAACATCAACCATAAAGAGTTCTGCTAACTGACGGTCTCCTTTGAACATCCTGATGACTAGGGAGAAGATGGCCTTTAATTTCTTGTTTGGATCATCAAAGCGACTTATCTTGTTTTTGATTTCATCAATGATCCCGCTCCATTTTTCATCAAAAAGAGCGAGGAGCAGATCTTCTTTGCTGGGGAAATAATTATAGAGAGTGCCTTCTGCTACACCGGCTTCAGATGCTATCTCGGCAACCTTTGTCTTAGGATATCCCCGCTTAACAAATGTTCTAAGCGCGGCATCAAGGATACCCGCTCGTTTGTCGATAGCTCTTTTATCTGATTTATTGAACATTGTTTAAACTTAAGGATTCGAGGATTCAAGTGTTTATTAACTGCTGGGACTTCTGCCATACCTTTAAGTCTTTGTAATTCTTTAACATTTTACTTGACCCCTCGAACCCTGGAACCCTTGAATCCTATCTTTTTAAAAATGAGTGAGTGCTCACTCAATCTTAAACCAAAGGACTATTTTCTGTCAAATAGAAATGTATGATTCCTTGTAATCTATTCTTAATATATGCAACTATAGAAAGGTATGATTGCAATTTCGCTTCAATCAGGCAGCAGCGGCAATTGTATTTATGTTGAGGTAGCCGGCGTGAGGCTTCTGTTTGATTCAGGTATTTGCGGTATTGAAGCAGAGCGTAGGCTTAGAGCATACGGCCGTGATATCCGAAAGGTCGATGCCTTAATCATCTCCCATGACCATGCTGATCACATCCGTTATGCAGGCGTGTACCAGAGAAAATACGCCCTGCCTATTTATATCACACCCAGGACTCTGTATAAGGCCGAAACAGAGAATAGACTGGGCAGGTTAACAAACGTAAACTACTTTCTACCAGGAGGGAAGCTTCATTTCGGGAAAGTGTCTGTCCAGACAATTCCTACTCCACACGATGCCGTAGACGGAGCGGCATTTGTGGTTTCTTCTGAAGAGAGGAAGTTAGGTATACTGACTGACCTCGGGCATGCCTTTAAAGACCTGATTCCCGTGATTGCCTCGCTCGATGCAGTCTTTATCGAAAGTAATCACGATTCGGGAATGCTCGTGAATGGACCATATCCTGCTTCCCTTAAACGACGCATTCAAGGTCCGAAAGGACACCTTTCTAATAAAGAGGCTGCTGAACTGCTTCAGACCGGCGCTAATTTGAAATGGGCATGTCTGTCACATCTTTCAGAAAACAACAACAATCCCTCAGTCGCATTAAAAACACATTATGACATTGTGGGTCAAAGTCTTACCTTTTACATTGCCAGCCGTTATAAGCCATCAGGGATATTGATTGTTTAGGTCGTAATTGGCTGAAATATTCGATTACTCAGCAGAGCTAAATGCGAGCATTTCTATGCAGAGACTATGCGTTAAGTGCGTAGTTAACCTGCAAATCCGCATATTTAGGACTCGATTAGATATGATGATTTTTATTAGAAACAGCAAACAAGTTCGTACTTAAAAAGCGCTTTTCCTGACTACTAAAATCTGGGTGTGGAGCCTGTCTAAAAACTAAGGTTTTGTCATCCTCCGGCTTGACCGGGGGATCCAGAACCTCTTGAAAAGACTGGATTCCCGCTTTCGCGAGAATGACGAATTTTTATCGGAATCG
>JBGQLV010000073.1:0-10550 GCA_041500225.1 Thermodesulfovibrionia bacterium
GTTATTCAATGTTATCAATCGTTACTGATGAAAATATTCAGGCTCTCTGAATATCATGTGTCTTACAAAGGTGCTGCTGGTAAAGCTTTTTCTGCATATATACCTGCCTTAAAATGAATGAATTGCACTTTTCGGGTTAACTCAACAGTACAATAAGATTCTATTTTCTCAAAGTCAAAATTATATTTTCTCCTTTATTAGCATACTTAAGAGACCTTCACCTTTCTAAATAAATCTTCCGCAACTTTCTTTGCCTCTCCGGACCCCTTTTCCCTGAGCATCCTAATCATTTTTTCTGATGCAATATCCTTTAAAAATTCCCCTCTCTTTTTTTTATCCTTAATTGTTTTTATCGCCTCTGTGCGAATTATTTTTAAAGAATTCAAATAAATTGTAAATTCAGGACCATAAAGTTTTTCGAGTTCCTTACGAATTGACCTTGAAAGGGCTGGGCTAATGCCGCTGCTTGACACAGCAATGTTTAACAGCCCACGATTCATAATCGATGGAACAATAAAATTGCATAAGTCCGGGGTATCTACAACATTCACAAGGCAAAGTGCATCTTTAGAAACCCTTTCATTTATAGCAGGATAATCAGTAGCAGCAATCACAAGAAATGCGTTCTTTAGGTCGCCTTTTCTGTATTGCCGTGTGATATGTTTTATCCTCCCTTTTAGTTTCTCTTTCTCAATCTTCTTTGTAATTTCAGGGCTTGTGACAGTTATATCCGCACCAGTCTTAAGTAAGGCAAGGATTTTCCTTTCAGCAACTTTGCCACCTCCTATAACAACTGCTTTTTTGCCTTTAAGGTTCAGGAATGCGGGATAATAGACTTTTGGCGCAAGAGGATTTGAGGAGTTAGAAACTGGTTCTTTACGCTTCACGGTTTACCCAAATAATACACTTGAGATAATGCAGATGTTGTGAAAAAATTTATTTTTTGATACCTTAGTGTACCTTTAACTGATGGCTTACGGAATATTTTATTGAGTATAACCAATAAAGATATTTTCAATAAATTTATCAAGTTAAATAAATTTTTGAACAATGTCTGTATTATTTGGGTTTAAGAATAGACATCTCTTTCTTCGCATCGTTAACCAGTTTGTTACCCGGATACTTCTCAATAAGGCGGGTCAGATATTCTGAAGCCCTGTCCTTCTTGCCAAGGTTTTTATAGGACATACCAGTATAAAACAGAACCTCAGCCTCTCCCTTGTAACCAGGATATTTTTTCAGCAATCCCTCGAATCTTTCAATTGCAGCATTGTAGGAACCCTTTTTATAATAGAATTCTCCAACAAGAAATCCATATCCAGCTATTGTATTCTTGCACTTCTCGATCCTGAGATCAAGAACATCTTTATACGGGTTTCTGGGGAACATCTTTTTAAGTTTTTCAAATTCTTCGAGTGCCCTGGCTGCACCGCTATAGCCCCTTTCAGCACCTTCTATCTGGTTGAAGTAAATCATGGCAATCTGATACTGGGCATATGAGGCATATTTATGGTCTGGATATGCCTCAAGAAATTTTTGATACTCAGCAACAGCAAGTTCAGGTTCTTCCTCTTTAACATAAGAATCCGCAATCCTTAGCTGGGCAAGAGGAGCAAAATTTTTTGACATATCCCTGCTTTTAATCTCGTTAAAAGCTGCCCTTGCCTTTTCATAATCTTTTTTCTCTATCTGTCCATTGGCCTTTGCAAAGGCTTTTTCAGGGTCAAACGTTTCTGTAGGCTTGACCGCTGGTTTACTTGAACATGAGATTATGAAGAGAATCAATAAAAGAAAAAATATATCAAATTTTCTTGTTTCCATTGCAGTCTATTATAGCATGGAGGTTTGGAAAAATTAGAATATTATGTCATTTGAATTAGAGAACCTGGCATCACTTAAACTCAGAAGTACAATGAGCGCAACGCACAGCCTTAACAGGAATGACAGACAAGCAGTAAGGACACTCTTTTGTTGCAGGCGCTGCAGGTCGTACTTCCTCTTCCTTCTTAAGTCTATTTATATTTCGAACAAGAAGGAATACCGCAAATGCAACGATGAGAAAACTAATGATTGCATTCACAAATACACCGTAGTTTACTGTAACAGCACCCGCAGTCCTGGCATCAGCAAGGGAAGCATAAGGTCCGGCAACCTTACCCTCTTTGAGAACCATAAATAGGCTGGAAAAATCAACGTTGCTTAAAAGCAGGCCGATAGGTGGCATAATGATATCGGAAACAAATGAATTGACAATGGTACCAAAAGAGGCACCAATTATTATACCGACAGCCATATCAACTACATTCCCCCGCACAGCAAATTCTTTAAACTCTTTAAACATGTTAAGCCTCCTTTGCTATCCCATCCCTGCTGGACCTTCTAAGCTATGGAGCATTTCCTGTAACCTCCTATATCCTCGTATCCTGCTAAATATCGGATATGCCCATGCATATTAATCCACTTATATTCAAATTATACTTCAAAGACGAAAATGTATCGTAACTTTTTTATTTTAATATCCCTGACAGGTTAGGACATCAGCTATATCCAAAAGATAACAATCCATCAAGAATCCGATTTGGGGTCTTCCTTGCCTTGCCAAAGAAACACCTGAGATGGTATTCTTAGCTTGTGAATCTCTTATCTTTCCAGAAACCGAGCAGGTATATAAACAATGAGGTTAATGCTATTTACAAGGAAGCACCCTTAAAAGTAGTTCTCGCATTTCCTGATATATACGAAATCGGGATGTCTCATCTCGGGCTGAAAATCCTTTACAAGATAATAAATGACCTTTCGTTTGCATCTGCAGAGAGGGTATTTTCTCCATGGACCGACCTTGAGGCAGAGATGAAGGCAAATGGAATACTTCTTTCATCTTTAGAATCAAATAGGCCGTTGAAGGATTTTGATATCGTTGGCTTTAGCCTCCAGTACGAGCTTTCGTATACAACGGTTCTTAATATGCTTTATCTTGGCGGAATCCCACTGAGAGCTGAAGAAAGGAATAATTCATCATTTTCTAAACGGTATCCACTTGTTATTGCTGGTGGACCTTGCACTGTAAATCCATTACCTATGTCTCCGTTTATTGATGCATTTTTGGTCGGAGACGGCGAGGAGGCTATCAAGGAGATAATGGATACGTTCTACCGGTGGAGAACAGGCGGAGATGGCAAAAAGGAATCTCTCCTTAGCGCCCTTTCTGAGATTGAGGGAATATATGTACCTTTTGTTCACAGTTCAAAGGTCTGCGTTCAAAGTTCGGAGTCTCGCCCCTCGTCCCTCATCTCTCCTCCCTCGTTCTTAATAAAGAGGCGTTTTATAGAATCCCTTGATAATGCCCCATATCCGGACAAACCAATTGTTCCCTATACCTCAATCATCCATGACAGGGTAAATATCGAGGTTTCCAGGGGTTGCCCAATGGGCTGCAGGTTCTGCCAGGCAGGCATGATTTACAGACCAGTTCGTGAGAGAAGTCCTGAGAAGGCGTTAGAGATCGCAGAAAATTCTCTGAATAATACAGGCTACGAGGAGGTTGCATTTACCTCCCTGAGTGCTGGAGACTATAGTTGCCTTTTACATATTGTAAAAGAATTTAATAAAAGATTTGCGAAAAATAAGATTGCCCTCTCACTTCCGTCTTTGAGAGTAACAGCTATAAACCATGATCTTCTGAAGGAGATAAGCGCTGTTAGGAAGACTGGTTTTACTATTGCACCCGAGGCTGGAACTGACAGGCTCAGACGGGTAATCAATAAAGACTTTACAGAAGAAGACTATGAACATGCCCTCAAGACACTATTTGAAGAAGGCTGGCATAATCTCAAGCTATATTTTATGATAGGACTCCCAACTGAAAGAGATGAAGATATAGAGGCAATTCCTAAGATGGTCAAAATGGCCCTTAAAATTGCAAAACAATACACAGGAAGATTTGTTAATATAAAGATAGGTGTTTCTCCTTTTGTTCCAAAACCACACACACCTTTTCAGTGGTACGGACAGAGCTCTTCTGATGAACTTAAAAGAAAAAAGGACTATATTAAAAATACGCTGACAAAAAAGGGATTTAAGATTAAGGGACATGATGTAGAAATGAGCCTTCTTGAAGCTACTTTCTCTCGTGGTGATGAAAGACTTGCTCCACTGATCGAAAAGGCATGGTCTCTCGGGTGCAGGCTTGATGGATGGTCAGAAGTCTTTGATTTTGAGAAATGGAAAATGGCGATGGATTTTACAGGTATAAATGTAGAGGATTTTGCAAAAAAGACTTATGAAAAATCAGATATCTTGCCATGGGATAAAATAGATATCGGAGTGACAAAAGAATTCCTGTGGAAGGAATACCAGAAGGCCTTTTCAGGAGAAATCACCCCTGATTGCAGAAAGACCTGTCACAATTGCGGGCTTGGATGTAAAACATCAGTCATCAGTTATCCAGCCCAAAGTTTTTGGCAACCGCAAGGGTTGCCCTTACACGCTACACGTCGCTTCAAGCCCGTAAAGATAAGGGTGGAATTCTCCAAGACAGGCAGATTGAAATACCTTTCACACCTCGAACTCGTTACTGTTCTGCACAGGGCAATAAGGAAGGCAGGTTTTCCCCTCGAATACTCTACGGGCTTTCATCCGTCTCCGAAAATATCCTTCGGCCCTCCGCTCGGTGTAGGAATTGCAGGTCTGAGTGAATATTTTGATATGGAAATAGCTCCACCTTTTGATTTAATTACTAATAGAATAAAGTTAAACACAATGCTGCCTGAAGGGGTCTGTGTAAAAGAAACGTCAGTTATACCAGTAAAGGTAGAGTCTCTAAGTAGCTTTATAACAAGGTATGAATATGAAATAAAAGGTGGGGATCAATCCGGCATACACAGGTTTTTATCAGAAAAAGAGATAAATATACAAAGGGGAAAATATGTTATAAACCTCAGGGCTATGATAGAAGAAGCGAGGCTAACTGATAAAGATACAATAAACTTAATAGTGGTAGATCAGGGGGAAACTAAGGTCAGGTTAGGTGAACTTCTTCCCGTGTTATTTAACACCCCCTTAGAAAGACTGGACATAAAAAGGGTAGCCCTTTATGGATGGGATGGCGGCTGGGTAATGCCTCTTAAAAAATGTAAAATGCTAACTGCAGATTGTAAAGTGTAAAATGGACAGCGAAATACTGATTAATGTAACACACGATGAAATCAGGGTTGGCCTCCTTGAAGTAGGTCAGGTAGTTGAATTTTATGTTGAGAGGAAGCGCGATGCAAGCCTTGTCGGAAATATTTATAAAGGCAAGGTCGTAAAAATCCTCCCTGGTATGCAGTCTGCCTTTGTTGACATAGGGCTTGAAAAGGCAGCCTTCCTGTATGTTACTGACATCCATGCCGGGATGGAAGAATTTGCACCTTTCCTCGACGAAGAAGAAAAGGACAATTCTCTCGAACTGATTTCAAAGAGGGGAAGACCCGACCTTACTATCGAAGAACTTATCCAGGAAGGACAGGAAATTCTTGTACAGGTATCAAAGGACCCTATTGGAAGCAAGGGCGCAAGGGTAACCTCATATGTAACAATGCCTGGTAGATACCTTGTGCTTATGCCAAATGTTGAGCATATAGGTATATCGAGAAGGATACCTGACGAGATAGAACGAACAAGGCTCAGAACAATAGTCGAGGATATAAAACCAAAAGGTTATGGTTTGATTATAAGGACAGCAAGTGAGGCTTCTACTGAAGAAGACCTTAAAAAAGACCTCGAGTTTCTTATTCTGTTATGGGAAAACATTCAGAGGAAAAAAGATAGAGTATCTGCGCCATCCTTGCTTTACAGTGACCTTGACCTTGTCTTCAGAAGTGTACGAGACCTCATGATCCAGGATGTCAAAAGGCTTGTTATAGACTCAGATGAAGAGTACGAACGGATTAGGGATTTTGTCAGGGCATACTTTGAGAAGCTTCTGGGAAAGATAGAATTATATGACGGTACAGAGCCGATATTCGATGCATTTGGAATCGAACTCGACATATCAAGGGCCCTTGGAAGAAAGGTCTGGTTGAAATCCGGCGGTTATATAGTCATTGACCAGACAGAGGCGATGACGGTTATAGATGTAAATACCGGTAAGTTTGTCGGAAAAGAGGAACTCGAAGATACCATACTCAAGACTAATCTCGAGGCAGTGAAGGAAATAGCATATCAGATAAGGCTCAGGAATCTTGGCGGGATTATAATAGTAGATTTCATAGACATGGAAAAGTATGAAAATAGGGAGAGGGTATTCAATGCATTTGTTGAGGCAATGAAAAAAGACAGGGCAAAAAATACAATATCCCACATCTCAGAACTCGGGCTTATACAGATGACAAGGAAACGAGTCCGGGAAAGCCTAGGCAGAACACTCTGCGAATCCTGTCCGTACTGTGAAGGCAAGGCTTTTGTTAGATCACCCCGAACCCTGTGTTATGAAATATTCAGAAAGATAATGAGGCTTGCAAAACATGGTAGTGAAAGGATTATTGTTACAGCCCACCCTTCTGTTGCAGAGCTTCTTACTGATGAAGAGCGTGCAGGGGTTGAGAATATAGAAGAGAGATATAACGTAAAAGTCACTATAAGGGAAAGCCGTAACCTTCATCAAGAAAATTATGAGGTCACAGTGCTGTAAAAGACCAGTTACAAGTATGGAGGGGGATTTTTTAATCATTGTGTATCATCATTTATTGCGTTTGTATCAGTTATCAGACTATAAACAATATAAAACATAAGGCAGGGATAGTCCTACCTCCTAAATACCAATGGAAAATAATAAGTTAAAAAAACTCATAGAAATCCTTAAAGATATGCAAAGTGCTGTGCTTGCTTATTCCGGAGGGGTCGACAGCACATTTCTCTTTAAGGCATTGCAGCTTTCCGGGTTAAGAGCTCTTGCGGGGACGGCAGTATCTGAGATAATGCCCCGTAGAGAAGTGCTATCAGTGAAAAAGTTGGCGAAAGAGATCGGGATTAAACACATGATTATTGAAACTCATGAACTTTCCAATAAAAAATTTGTCAGTAACACTCCCGAAAGATGTTTCGTTTGTAAGGACAATAGATTCAAAATACTTAAGGATATCGCAATATCAGAAGGATACAGATTTGTTATAGAAGGAAGTAATATTGATGATATGAAAGATGTTAGACCCGGGACAAAGGCCGCAGCGAAACACGGCGTGAGAAGTCCGCTCATCGAAGCCGGTTTTTCAAAAAAGAAGATACGGGAGGTTTCCAAAGAGCTCGGTCTTCCAACATGGAACAAGCCCTCTTCACCCTGTCTTGCTACTAGGTTCCCGTACGGTCACAGGATAACGAAAGAGGCATTAGCGAGAGTCGAAAAAGCGGAAGACTTCATGAAATCCTTCGGATTCCACGAAATACGAGTAAGAGATCATGGCAGTATCGCAAGGATAGAAGTTGAAGAGGATAAAATTGGATTGTTGTTAACCCCTGAAAGAAGAAAGATTATTTCCGAAAAATTAAAATCCCTCGGTTATGAATTTATATCTCTTGACCTTGATGGTTACAAAAGCGGGAGTATGAACAGGGTTTTAAAGGGTAGCTGCATCCTTTAGGTAGTTCTGTTACTCAGGATGAGGCTTCCCCGTTCACTACTTCTTGCTTGATCATGTTTTTACCGTTCTGTTTGGCAGAATACATAAGGCTATCAGCCCTTTTTATTATTTCATCAACAGTATCAGGTACATTATTGAATGTGACCGCACCGAAGCTAAATGTTATAGGCCATCTGTTCTTCTGCATAACATCGAGAAGGGCCTTTTGAATTTTACGGGTAACTACATGGGCCGGTTCATATCCGGCCCCTGGCAGAAGGACAGCAAATTCATCTCCCCCAAGTCGAGCCACAATATCTGTCGCCCGAATAATTTTTTGCAAGATGTCGGCCATTGTCTTCAAAAGATTATCACCTGTTTGATGCCCGAAATAATCATTGATAGTCTTAAAATCGTCGCAATCTATATATAAAACAGTAAGAGGGTATTCATATCTCCGGCATCTATTTATCTCTATATTGGCAAATTCAAAAAAGGCCTGTCTGTTTGCTATCCCTGTCAAAAAATCTTTTCTGGCGAATATTTTTTCCCTCTCTAAAACATCTTTTAATGTTGATAGAATGACAACAACAATCAAAAAGACACTCAACCTCAAAGTTTCGTTCACATAAGGAATTACTGGGTTCAAATAAGACGGGTTCAACACCAAATCAGCCGTAAGCCATGTCAAAGCACTCGCAATAGCTAACAGAATCCCGGCCCATCTTCCCGCAAACCAGGTACCCAAGAAAATAGGAAGTAAAAAAAATATGGAGAAGGCAAAATCCGGACCTGTTAGATACCGAATGACCCCTATAAATAGAGTGAGTACAAATCCTAATACTATCATGAATAGCCTGGACTTCTTACCAAGATATTCTAATACATTTACCATGAGTTCTTTTATCATGAGTTCCTTCCCAAATATTAGCTTCTTACTTGTAAGATGTATTTAAGAATTATAACATTGTTTGCAGGTTTATTAGCTTGTTTGCCAACATGTATCTTGCAAGGTTATAATGCGTAATGGAAAATTCTCGGTATCTGAGCGAACTCTCAAAATGTGTCCGTTGCGGAAGCTGCAAGGCATTTTGCCCGACTTATGATGAAGATCCTTCAGAGTCAATGGGTGCCAGGGGAAGGCTTACCCTCCTGTGGGGACTTTCTTCAGGACAGCTTGCATCATCTCCAATCTTAAACGACCGAATTTTTAGCTGCATGTTATGTGGTGCATGCTCAGGGCTATGTCCACTTGAAATTGATATCAAAGAGGTCGTATATCACGGCAGAAGCCTTCTTAAAAAAACGGACAAAAAGAGAAGGTTCCTCCGTTTCCTTACAAGGTTCTCTACTAAAATACCAAATTTGAGTTTCAGACTTCTGAGTATAACCCAGCATATTTTATTTCCATACCTGTTGAAAAAAGGGCTTATTCCTTTTAACCCTGAACTTCCTGAACACCATCTGAAAGATAGACTTCAGGTATACACAGTTTCTAAAAAGAAAGGCAGAGTTGCAGTTTTTACAGGGTGTACTATCAATTTTCTTTACCCTTATTTAGGAGAATCACTAATCAATGTCCTGCATAGACTTGGTTATGAAGTAATCCTTCCATCAGGCGAGGTATGCTGTGGTGCACCCCTGAGGACCCTCGGTCTTGAGAAGGAGGCTATTGAACTTGCAAAAAAGAATCTCGGAATATTCAGCAGGCTAAATGTTGATGCTGTACTGAGTCTCTGTCCAACATGTACACTTGCCATCAAAGTTGAGTATCCAAAGCTTATAGGAGAAGGTATAGATAAGGCAGTTGACATATCAAGTTTTATTATTGATAAATTAGACCCTTCTCAATTTTCATTTTTATCTTCTTCGAAGGGTGCAATCTATCATGATCCTTGTCACCTTAAATATGGACTGGGAATTGAAAGGGAGCCGAGGGAGATTATAGAAAATATCGGTTTTGACTTGATAGAGACTGAAGGAACAAGATGCTGTGGTTTTGCAGGTGTTTTCAGCCTTTCTTATAAAAAGCTTTCACAAGGGCTTCTTAATAAATGTATTATGGACTATAAAAAGAGAGAGGCGGAGATGATTATCACCGCATGCCCCGGCTGTATGATTCAACTGACAAAAGGGATTAAGAATAAACCGGTGTTGCATTTAATCGAGGTCATTGAGGAGGCAATGTTTCAGCAGCCCTAGCCATTCTTCTTCTTTTATTATGTATATAATTACTAATCCCCCTACATCCCCTCGGTTGCGAGTCGTACCGACCTTTAGAAAAGGGGGAGTTAAGACTTCAGAAAACTTTAGAAAAGAACTATTAAACCTTATTTAAAAGTGTCCCCTCTTTTCTAAAGAGGGGAAAGGGGAGATTACTAAAAACAGTGATATCAATAAGTTAGACGTATTTCAGGTGGATAATAATCGTTATGCTTCCCCGTATCTGCGATAATTAATAATGCTTTCATGTACTACAACTTTTATAAAACCAACAACAGGGACAGACAATAACATCCCGAGTATTCCAAATAATTTGCCGCCAATAAGCACTGCCAGTAAAACTATCAGAGGATTCATATGAACGCTCTTTGCCACAACTATGGGCTGAACAAGGATATCATCAATTAATCTTATCAAGGTAAATGCAACAATTATATAAAGCACCATATTAAAACTCCCTGCCTGGAGTATTGATACAATAATAGCAATTGTGGCCCCGGTAATTGGACCGAAATATGGGATGATATTTGCCAGCCCGGCAAATATTCCAATAATAAAAAAATATTTAACCCCAAGCAACCATAATGCAAGAATAGAGAAGATGCCAACTATAATTGCGTCAAGCAACTGGCCGCGCAGATAGTTTCCAATCTGGATATTCAATTTATAAAATAAATACAGGGTAAATTCAAAGTAACGGTTTGGCATAATGCTTACAAATGCCTGCTTAAA
>JBGQLV010000074.1:0-10046 GCA_041500225.1 Thermodesulfovibrionia bacterium
AAAAGATAGTCAACAGGGAAATATCATAGATTGTGTTTAAATATGAACAAAAATCGCATTTTTTAGTATTTAATAGCAAATATCTCTATTTTTTGATGAAATGCGATAACAAATCTTAAATCAATAAGTTCTTAAAATATGTATTATTTACGCAAAGAATTATATCTTATAGGAAAAGAGATTATCAGACCTTTCCTTACCAATCGTTGATTCAGGGCCATGCCCGGGAAAAACCTTTACATCATCCGAGAAAGACATTAATCGCTTAAAGGATATTTTCAGTTCCTTAATATCTCCTCCGTACAAATCTGTCCTGCCCACAGAACCTGCAAATAGCGTATCGCCTGTAATTAAAATGCCTTCACCATAAAGACAAATCCCTCCAGGGCTATGCCCCGGGGTATGGAGAATCTCAAATCTCAAATCTCCTGCCTCCAAGACGTCTCCTTCTGAAACGAACATTTCTGGCTCCGGCAATGGATCAACTTCATATCCCCATGCTGCAGCCTGATCCTTTGTGCTCCTGTAGATAGCAAGATCATCTATGTGGAGAACAATCTTAGCTTTCGTTTCCTCTTTTATCTCAGGGACAGCAGCTACGTGGTCAAAATGGGCATGAGTACAGACTATGTATTTCAGTTGAAAATTATTTTCATGAATGAGATCAAGGATTCTGTCAGGCTCATCCCCCGGATCAACAACTAAACCTTCTTTTGTATTTTCATCGGCAATAATATAACAGTTATTTTCAAGTGGACCTACAACAAGGCTCTTTATTATCATGAAATCTCCATATTTAGCAATATTAACTTAATGGTTCCAAGAGGTCAATAGACGAGGTTTATGTTTTATTTAAAAAATATATTATGGTTCTTAATTGGGAAATGCCGAAAGGTTTTAAAAGAAAATAATCCGCTCCGGCTTTCAATAACTCGGATTTTTTACCCCCGGAGCTCATGACAATAATCGGCAACGGTATATTAAGACTCCTGATCCTGATAACCAATTCGATTCCGTCCATCTCCGGCATATCCATATCAGCAATTAATAGACAATAAGTCTCATCTTCGAGTAGATCGAGCGTTTCTATGCCGTTGCCAGCTAAAGTAATCCTATACCCATTAAGAGCAAAAAAATCTGACAGAAACCCCTTGATATGGCCATCATCTGAGACGATCAAGATCTTTCTATTTAAAGGTTCAGGCATAAATAATATTACAATCATAGGTTGTAATATGTCAATTGAAAATACAACTATAAGATGATAGACTTTACACCCCCAACAACTTCAAAATTGATCATCATCTAAGATTGGATATAAGGTTAAATGGCAAGGGAATTTAAAAAGAATATCGGTGAAACATTAAAAAAATACAGGCTTGCTGCTAATATGTCCCAGATGGCGCTTGCTGAAAAGATAGGGATATCCTATCAGCAATTGCAAAAATATGAAAAAGGTATCGACAATATTTCGATATCCCGTCTATACCAGATATCCAATGCCCTAAAGGTTCCGATCCGCAACCTTTTCGAGATTGAAGAACCTGAAAAGGTTGCGGAGGATATCAGTGAATATGGCCTTAGTAAAGAAGAAAAAACACTCCTTGAGCTTTTCCGAAAGATTGACAATAAAGATATAAGACGCGGCCTACTACTTGAACTAAAAGGAATAGTGAAGATTATCAAAGGGAAATAAGTCCTCTAACTTATCTTCTGAATTTCTGCTTAACCATCTCCATTACATAAGAAGCCTCTTCACTTTTTAATAGATAACTTAAGAAAAAATATACCCCAAGACAAACAGCAATTGTTCCACTCAAGTAAAAAGCCTTGTTAAGAGTTTTGCCATGGATATGCCAAAGTTCGCCATGAAGAAACATCCAGCCTATGACTCCCATAACAGATGAGGCAAAGATAATCTTTATAAAAGAATTTAAAATTCTTTTTGTATCAACCCTTTTGAGTTTCCTCCTGAGAAAGAAAAAAAGAAGTAAAAAATTTACACCTGAGGCAAGGGCATTTGCAAAAGCAAGGCCGCTGTGCTTAAGCGGTTTCATAAGTATTATGCTGAAAATAACATTCGCTGCTAAAGCAATTACAGCAACCTTTACCGGGGTCTTAGTATCCTGCATAGAATAAAAGCTTGCCGTTACAACTCTCACTCCAACTATAGACCATATTCCAATCGAATAAAACAAAAGGGCTTGAGCAGTACCTACTGTTGCAACATAATCAAACTTACCTCTCTGAAAAAGTATATTCACAATCGGTTCTCTTAATGCAATCAATCCTGCCATTGCCGGAATCGTTATAAAAAATAACAATCTCAATGCAAATGAAAAATCATCCCTTAGCCTGTCGAACTCACCTTTTACTGCATGTTCTGAAAGCGTTGGAAGAATTGCCATCCCCATTGCAACCCCAAATATTCCAATTGGAAATTGTATAAGCCGCATGGAATAATAAAGATATGTGATGCTACCTTCCGGGAGATATGAAGCAAGGATCGTACTTACAAACATATTTATCTGCGCTACAGCCATCCCCATTGTTGCAGGCATAATAAGTATAGACATCTTTTTAAGCCCGGTATGTCTAAAATCATATTCTGGTGTCAGGCCATATCCACTCTTAAAGAAAGAGGGTAGTTGAAAGACAAACTGGATAAAACCTCCTATTGCAACACCTATAGCAACTGCAATAATCGGTTGTTCCATCGTTGTCGCAAGCGTTAGAACTGCAATAATAATCGTGATGTTCAGCATTGCTGGTGCAAGTGAGGGGATGAAAAAAATACGCTTTGTATTCAATGCTCCCATCACAAGGGCTGCAAGGCTGATAAATAATAGAAATGGGAACATTACCCTGGTAAGTAAGACAGTTAAAGAAAATTTTCCGGGCATACCAACAAATCCGGGCGCTATTGCTGTTACAATTGCAGGGGCAAAGATAATTCCAATAATGCAGATTAATCCAACAAAAATCGTAATAAATGTAAATGTAATCCTGACAAGCCTCTTTGCCTCTTCTGTCCCCTGTTTCGTTTGATATTCTGTCAGAACAGGGATAAATGCAGAAGACATAGACCCTTCTGCAAAGAGCTCTCTTAAAAGGTTGGGAATCCTGAACGCAACAAAGAATGTGTCTGCAATGCCGGTTGCACCAAAAAACCTTGCAAGTATCATATCCTTCACAAAGCCGAGAACTCGGCTGATAAAGGTAGCGATGGACATAAGGCCTGCAGCTCTGGCTATGTGTTTTTTTTCATCGACCAATTTAATGCCTATCCTGCAAGCTCTTTGATCTCCCTGACACTTTTTGTTTCACCGATCAGTATCAAGGCATCCCCTGTTTCAAGCCTTTCATCTTTCGGGGGATTAAATATATATTTATCTCCTTTTCTTACAGCCACAACAGTAATTCCTTCCTTATCCAATAATCCTGATACTCCCAATGTCTTGCCGATAAATACAGAATCAGCAGCTAACGAGAGATCTTCTACCCTGAAGACTTTCTCGCCACTTTTTAACATCTTATCGAGGAATGTTACCGCTTCAGGTCTTATCATCTCTGATGCCATTCTCAGTCCTCCGATGAATTCCGGCAAAATCACTCCATCAGCTCCTGCTTTTCTCATCTTATTTTCCGATTCATCTTCTTCAGCCTTTGCCACTATCTTAAGCCCGGGATTTATCCCCTTCGCTGTCAGTATAAGAAGAAGGTTTTCTGCATCGTTTGAGAGAGCGCAGAATATTCCCTTTGCATAATCAGCATTTGCGGTCCTGAGAATTGATGTGCTTGTTGCATCCCCTCTGATGAACAATATCCCTTTTTCGTTAAGTTCCTTGCACACATTTTCATCTTTATCTATGGCAACAAAGTGTCTCCCCGTCTTGTAGAGTTCATGAATTATATGCCTGCCAATTCTCCCTATACCGCAAACTATATAATGTTCTTTTAATCCTGAGATTTTTTTCTCCATTTTTCTCCTCCCGAGCATCTCACTTAGTTCACCTTCTACTAAAAAGGCCGTAAATGTTGTTATACCAAATAGTAGGACCCCCATCCCGAAAATAATAAGGAATATCGTAAATATTCTTCCCTGAGGGGATAGAGGATTCACCTCCATATATCCGACTGAAGCGATGGTAATAACTGTCATATAAAGTGAATCAAGAAAGCTCCATCCCTCCATTAGCATATAACCGCAAACTCCTGATATAAAAACAACAGCAAGCAATATAAGAGCTAACAGAAGTCTTTTTATCATCATTTTTGTGGATTATAGCAGAAAAGCAGGCGAGAATTTGCAAAATATAAAGCTGCTTTTATAAAATCCTTTCATGGGAATTCTAAGCGAGATCGTTTCAAAGAAAAAAGAAAGGCTGAAAGATACAAAGGCCCGGCTATCTGTAAGAGAGCTCAGGGCAAAGATTAGTGATATTGAAAAAACAAAAGATTTTAAGGCTGCAATAAAACGACTCCCTGAAGAAAAAATTAAACTGGTCGCCGAAATAAAGAGGGCATCACCATCAAAGGGGATCATCAGAAAAGATTTTGACCATTTATCAATAGCCGGGATATATGAAGAAAAAGCAGTTAATGCGGTTTCCATTCTAACAGAAGAGGATTTTTTCCAGGGAAATCTTAAATTTCTATCCGAGGTTAAAAAGGTTCTAACGAAACCCATTTTAAGGAAAGACTTCATATTTGATGAATACCAGATTTATGAGTCACGGGCAAATGAGGCAGATGCCATCCTTTTAATTGCTGCAATTCTTGATAAAACCCAAGCGAATGAATATTCCCACATTTCAAAAGAACTTGGATTATCAGTAATTTTTGAAGTACATGATTTTAAAGAACTTGAATTGGCACTCGCAGTTGATGTAGATATAATTGGCATCAACAATAGGAACCTTAAAACATTAAAGGTTGACATTAATACAACGTTTGAACTCAAAAAAGAAATCCCCTCTAATAAGGTTGTTGTCAGCGAAAGCGGAATAAATACAAGGGAAGACGTCGAGAGGCTTGAATATGCCGGTATTGATTCTATGCTTGTTGGGACAGCCTTTATGGAGGCAAAGGATATAGGGAAAAAGATTGACGAGTTAATCGGGAAAGTGTGATAAAATTAGAATATGCAAGTTAAAGTCAAGATATGCGGCATAACAAATCTGGATGATGCAATGGCCGCAGTTAATTTTGGAGCAGATGCGTTAGGTTTTGTTTTTTTTGATAAAAGTCCCCGTTGCATTTCACATCAAAAAGCAGCTGAAATAATAAAAAAACTACCGTCCTTTATTACAACTGTCGGGGTCTTTGTCAATGAAAAACCGGAAATCATCAAAAGGACAATTGATATAACAGGGATAGATATAGTCCAGTTTCACGGTGATGAACCACCGGAAAAGTGTAATATTACAAAACGGTGTATAAAAGCTATAAGGGTAAAATCCCTCGAAAGTCTCGATCCCCTTAATAACTACAAAGACAGGGTTTCTGCATTCCTGCTTGATACATTCACACCTGATATCCTTGGCGGCACCGGCCAGATCTTTAACTGGGATATTGCTATTTATGCCAAACAGTTTGGCAGGATTATCCTTGCAGGAGGTCTGAAGCCTGATAACATTGCCGATGCAGTAAGACGCGTGAAACCTTATGGCGTGGATGTAAGCAGTGGTGTTGAGTCAAAAAAAGGGAAAAAAGACCATAAAAAAATGAAGTTGTTTATTGAGAAGGCAAAGGGAGCATAAAAAAATTTTTAGAATATCGGTAATCCCCCTCAGTCCTCCTTTAACAAAGGGGGATTGAGGGGGATTTTTTAATTATGTCTATACCTTTTCAACTTTTACTTTTGAATCTGAACAAACCCTCACAATTGTCTTCACATTTCCCCTGGGATTGAAATCTCCAATTACCTCAAGAAATTTGGGCCTCAGTTTCTTTTTCAACTCTGTATAAATAACATTTGTTACATCTTCATGTGAGATATAGGTGGTACGGAAAAAATTGAGATATAGTTTAAGGGATTTAAGTTCAACAATCTTCTTGCCGGGCTTATAATTTATCTTAATTGTTGCAAAGTCAGGGTAGCCGGATCTTGGGCACAGGCATGTAAACTCAGGGAAACTGATGTTAATCTCATAGTCGCGCTCAGGATGAGGGTTATTCCATATTTCTAATACAGCCTTCTTGATTATCTTTTCTCCATATTTCATGAGAAAATCTAACATCTAATATATAAAAATGTAAAGATTTGATAAATCTTTAATACAGGTATTGACAAATTCATAAAACTTTTAGTATGTTATTTGTAAGAAATATTCTTCTTGTATGAATCGTAAAAACCTCCCTGGATAGGCGCAGTCCTACCGGGTTATAAAAAAAACCACCATATAAGGTCCAAAGAGGAGTTTAATAATGCAACACCCGAAAAAGAATTTAATGACGGATAGTCTCCCTATTTCAGAACTTAAGTATAAAACAATCGATGAACTAACAGAGGTTGCAAGGGAGCTCAACGTAGAGGGCGCCACCGGAATGAGAAAACAGGACCTTATATTTGCGATACTCAATGCACAGACAGAAAAAACAGGATATGTATTTTCAGAAGGTGTACTTGAAATTCTTCCCGATGGATTCGGCTTCCTCAGATCGCCTGACTACAGTTACCTGCCGGGACCTGACGATATATATGTATCTCCATCACAGATTAGGAGGTTTAATCTCCGGACAGGTGATCTTGTATCAGGCCAGATAAGGCCGCCGAAAGAAAGCGAGCGGTATTTTGCCCTTCTTAAGGTAGAGGCTATAAACCATGACCCTCCGGAAGAAAATATCAACAGGCCATTATTCGATAATCTCATCCCCTATTATCCTACCGAAAAAATAAAGCTCGAATATGACCCCAATGATTACTCTACAAGGGTGATGGACCTTATAACCCCGATAGGTATGGGGCAGAGGGGTATGATAGTTGCTGCACCCAGGACCGGCAAGACCATGCTCCTGCAGTCAATAGCAAAGGCCATCAAGAAAAATCACCGGGACATTCACCTCATGATACTTTTGATTGATGAAAGGCCTGAGGAAGTGACAGACTGGAAGAGGCAGGTGCCGGCAGCAGTGATAATAAGTTCAACATTTGATGAACCGCCACAGAGACACTGCCAGGTTGCGGAGATAGTCATTGACAGGGCCAAACGCCTTGTCGAATGCAAAAGAAATGTTGTAATACTCCTTGACAGTATAACAAGGCTTGCAAGGGCTTACAATGCTGTTATACCCGCCAGCGGCAAAGTCCTCTCAGGCGGACTTGACTCAAATGCACTTCAAAAACCAAAGAGATTTTTCGGTACTGCAAGAAACATAGAAGATGGCGGGAGCCTTACCATATTAGCAACCGCACTCGTAGATACAGGAAGCAGGATGGACGATGTCATATTCGAGGAATTCAAAGGCACTGGAAACATGGAGCTGCATCTTGACAGAAAACTCGTTGACAAGAGGATATTCCCGACCATTGACATTAACGGATCCGGTACGAGAAAGGAAGAACTACTGGTAGATAAAGAGGTGCTTAACAAGATGTGGATACTAAGAAAGGTTCTTACCCCTTTAAGCACTGTTGAGAGTATGGAATTCCTCCTTGGAAAGCTCACGGGCACAAAGGGCAACAAAGATTTCCTGGATATGATGAACAAGTAACTTTTTTAAAACCTTTCCGGCTTCTGCATGAACAATAAACTGGAAGACGACAATTACTGCTTTGTGTGCGGAGAAAACAATCCCTCCGGCCTTCATCTCAAATTCTCAATTCACGATGGAAAGGTAGTTACTGAATTCGTTCCCCAAAAGATCCACCAGGGCTACAAAGATATTGTTCATGGAGGGATAATCTCTACGCTTATTGATGAAGCAATGGTCAAGGCTGCTTTGATGCAGGGGATACAAGCTGTTACTGCAGAGTTTACAGTGAGGTTTAAGAATCCTCTTCTGACCGGAGAAAAGGCAATTGTCGAGGCGACAATAATAAAAATAAATAAAAAGATTATCGAGACATCAGCGATTATAAAAAAATCAGACAATACAATAATTGCTGAAGGCCACGCTAAACTGTTAAGACAAGATTAGAAATATATATTAAGGGGGCATTTATGGACGAAAAAGATTTGTCAAAAAGAAAACCGGATCCTCAAAAGATGCAGGTATTAAGAAGTTTGCCTCTGGAAATCAAGCAATCCCTCACTAAAGAGGAAGTTGATGCATTTTTATTTGAAGAGGGTTGGCCTGATTCTCTTAAAGATAAGTTAAAAGACTACATTGTAGAAGACTAAGATATCATGATTTGGAATCATCCATATAAGTTCCACACGACTTTTTTTATAGGTTAACTATAACAATATTCCGTTTTATATCACCGAGAGGGAGGTTAACGGTTACAATCTCATATTTTATGTCTTTAATTATCCTGAGTTCTTCTTTTACCTTTGGCCCTTTATTCAGGATAAGTATTCCTCCCTGCTTAACAATATGAGATGCCTTTTTTATAAAATCCTTAATACTAAATAGTGCCCTTGTAACTGCAATATCTACAGGTAATGATAACTCCTGATTCACCTTTATCTCTTCAATTCTCTTTTCTATAACTTCAATCTTTTTAAGCTCAAGTTCTCTTATTATATGTCTGAGAAATGCAGACTTTTTCCCGGATGACTCAATGAGATACATTCCTATTTCGGGACGGATGATCTTTATCGGTATCCCCGGGAAACCCGCTCCACTCCCTACATCAGCAACCTTTATTTCACCATCCGGCATAACCTTTAAATAAAGTAAAGAATCGAGAAAATGTTTAATAATGATGTCTTCGTCGTTCTTGAGGCCGGTGAGGTTATATGCCTTATTCCATTTCTTGAGTTCGGTGAGATATGTCATAAAGGCATGGACATACACATTTAAGGGAGGCACCCCTAATTCTTTAAGACCTTCATGTATGAGTTCATCCGGTTTTTTATTGTGCATATTTATCTCTGTAATAAGCATTCAAAACAAAAAGATAGCAGAGCTCGTTGAGCTTTACTACGCATCACCTCCTTAAGCTATTAGTATTATAAGCTATTATGCGCTTAGTGTTAATATGACACAGATATTCTGAACATCCAAAAGGCACTAATAAAAAAAGAGAGGTTTTATTTTCAACTACTGAAAATTTCTTTGAAACAATTGAAGCAAAGACAGAGGAACCGGGATAGAGTATCTTGAATATTTCCTAAGTTGACCCTGCTTCAGCCCTTTTTATGCTTCAGCTCTTTATAGCCCTCGTTTCGATTGAGAATATGGCCGACTTTTATAGTCTTGTTCTTTTCGTCCACCACGTAGATAATGCGATATTCTCTCTGGTCCACACAAAACCCTTTAAAGCCTGCATACGTGAAATTCTGTAGCTCTTTGCAGTCCTGAGGTTTTGGGTTTCTCCTGAGAGAGAGGATCTTAATAAAGATCTGTCTCAGGAGCTTCGCATCTGACATTCCAAAGTCTTCGAGCTTTGAAAGAGCATCCTCTGAAATGTCGAGCTTATAGCTCAATTTTCAATCTCTTTGCTGCGTCTTCAAGGGAAACAAACTTTCCCTTTTTTAAAGACTCTTCAAGCAGCCTGGATTCGTATATATCTTCCAAGGTTTCGAGCTTCCTGTACTCGTCATATCCAATGACTACGGCAGCAGGCTTATTGTGCTTTGATATTACTGTGCGCTCTTTTTTATACTCGGCATCGGTAACGACCTGAGACAGTTTTGCTTTTGCATCTGCAAGGCTCATGGCCTTCATAAGATCACCCTCCTTTTTTGAATCTAATTAAAGTCATTATAGTCTAAGTAATCATAATAGTCAAGTAACCGAATTGCCTCATCGAAAATCTATATGAAATCGATTCGTTGCCTCATTTAAAAATCTATACGAAAGAATCAGGTACTGTCTCTGTAAAAACAACAGGAGGCAGGGATGAGGCTAACGGTCAGTGAGAGGCATAAGGCAAC
>JBGQLV010000075.1:0-9970 GCA_041500225.1 Thermodesulfovibrionia bacterium
TTAAAACAGGCGCTGTGCTTGAAGATACTTTTAGATCCGGAGAAAAATTAGAGAAACCAGGGCTTGAGGAAAAGACTATGCAATATCTATATGGTCAGGACGAATTATATTACTTTATGGACGTAGAGACTTATGAACAAGTACCACTTATGCCGGCGCAACTCGGAGAAGCAAAAAAATTTCTTAAGGAAAATATGACAGTCAAGATCCTTTATCATAAAGATATGCCAATAAGTGTGGAGCTTCCGACCTTCGTTGAGCTTGCAGTTACAAAAACAGACCCTGCCGGATTTAAAGGAGACACAGCATCAGGAGGTAACAAACCGGCAACATTGGAAACAGGGGCTGTAGTTAGAGTCCCCTTTCATATAAATGAGGGAGATACTATTAAGGTTGATACAAGGAATTCAGAATACATAGAAAGGGTGAAATAATGGAACTTGAGGATTTAAAAGATCTCATCGAACTTCTCAAGGAGACAGATATTACTGAAATACAAATAGAAAAAGATGGAACAAAGGTAAAAATCAAGAAGGAAAAAATCTTGTCCTCGATAGAAATGTCCGTTCATAAATCTAAAGCTTTCCAGGAGAAGATAGTTGCGGAGACAGAGGAAGAGGCACAGAGACTTGTAACAATAACCTCACCGATTGTTGGCACATTCTACAGGTCGCCTACGCCTGAAGCAGCGCATTTTGTGGAAGTAGGTATAAAGGTAACCAAAGGCCAGGTTCTCTGTATTGTAGAGGCAATGAAATTGATGAACGAGATCGAGAGCGAGGTTGATGGCGTTGTTGTAAAAGTCCTGGTAGAAAATGGACAGCCGGTTGAATACGGTGAGCCGTTATTTCTCATTGAGCCTGTATAAGAGCCATATGAAATATCCGTGTCCCATAGCAACACCAAGGGAATGCGATGTCATTGCGAGGCGAAGCCGAAGCAATCTCAAGCTCGGGACGGCTCGGCAATCTCTAAAGACGAGATTCCTCACTGCGCTCGGAATGACAGATTAAAGATTTTGAGATGAAACTATTTAAGAAAATTTTAATAGCAAACCGTGGTGAGATTGCCGTAAGGATTATCCGTGCTTGCAAAGAGCTTGGAATAAAAACTGTTGCTGTATACTCAGACATAGATAAAGAGTCCCTTCATATAAGGCTTGCGGACGAATCTGTTTGTATCGGGCCTGCAAGCGTAACCCAGAGTTATCTGAATATTCCAGCGATACTCAGCGCCGCTGAGATAACAGAATCGGATGCTATACACCCCGGTTACGGGTTTTTGTCAGAGAATTATCATTTTGCTGAGGCATGTATTACCTCTGGTATAACATTTATAGGCCCAACTCCTGAGAATATAAGGCTTGGCGGCGACAAGGCTAAGGCAAGACAGACAATGAAAAGAAAAGGAGTGCCTGTTGTCTCCGGAAGTGACGGGCCTGTTGCTACAGAAGAGATCGCCATAAAAGTTGCAAAAAAAATAGGGTTTCCGATAGTGCTCAAGGCATCTGCCGGTGGAGGAGGGCACGGTATGAAGATTGTAAAAGAGGAAAAAGACCTTGAGCAGGCATTTTACATGGCGCAGAGAGAGGCGCTAACAGCATTTGGAAACAGCGAAATCTATATTGAAGAATATATACCTGAGATGAGACACATAGAAGTGCAAATTATAGCAGATAACAAAGGCAATATTGTTCACCTCAATGAAAGGGACTGTTCGATACAGAGAAGGCATCAGAAACTTATAGAAGAATCCCCATCTCCTATCTCATCAACTGAAAAATTCAAGAAGAGGATTGGAGAATTAGGGGTAAAGGCTGCACGTGCGATAAAATACAGAAATGTGGGTACGGTAGAGTTCATTGTTGACCCTAAAGGCAATATCTATTTTATAGAGATTAATACCCGGATACAGGTAGAGCATCCTGTGACAGAGGCAGTTACAGGAATTGATATAATAAAAGAGCAGATTAAACTTGCAGCAGGGTTACCATTAGAGTACAAACAGAGTCAGATAAAGCCATCAGGTCATGCAATAGAATGCAGGATTAACGCAGAAGACCCTGTTAGGTTTATCCCGTCTCCGGGGAAAATCACATTTCTATCGCTTCCCGGGGGGCCGGGAGTTAGAGTAGATACAGCAATATATGATGGATATGTGATACCATCTCATTATGACTCCCTTATAGCCAAACTTATTGTATATGGAAAAGATAGGTCAGAGGCGATTGCGAAAATGAGGCGAGCGCTTGATGAATTTATAATCGAGGGCATAAATACAACCATTCCATTCCATAAAAAGGTTATGAACCATCCTGAATTTATAAGCGGAGATTTTAATACGAGTTTTGCAGAAAAGATTAACGGCAACGTCCAGGAAAATAAATAATCCCTCCTAATGTGAGTGAGGTGCGTCTAACACTTCTTTATATTAATTTCGAAGTCGTCATTCTCGCGAAAGCGGGAATCCAGCTTAGAAGGACTGGATTCCGGGTTAAGCCCGGAATGACAGATGATGCAAGGGTAATTATGACGCACTGTCCTAGTTTTGGCCGAAAAGCAGACCGCTGTATACTTCTGTTATAATTAAAAACAAAGAAGCTATGCCAAAGATTAAAACCTTTTTTCAATGTCAGACTTGCGGTTACGTAAGCCCTAAGTGGCTCGGCAGATGTCCGGACTGTGGAGCATGGAATAGCCTTGTTGAAGAAAAAAAAGAAACAGTTACTCGACATTCGTCACTTGTAACTCATCTCGGTAAATCAGAGCCTCAACCCTTGAGTTCAATAACAGGTGAATACGGGCAGAGGACATCGACAGGGATTAAAGAACTCGACCGGGTTCTGGGAGGAGGTGTTGTTGCAGGCTCAGTGGTACTTATTGGCGGTGACCCGGGCATAGGGAAATCCACATTACTTTTACAAGCCCTCTCGGGTCTTTCAAAAGAATACGGAAAGGTATTTTATGTCTCGGGTGAAGAGTCTCCTGAGCAGATTAAGATTAGGTCAGAAAGGCTCTCAATAAATTCTGAAGAGATAATCTTATTTTCAGAAACCTCACTCGAAGCCATTGTTAGTACTGCGTCAAAACTTTCTCCAAAGGCAATGGTTGTAGATTCCATACAGACTGTCTATACTGAAGAGCTTGTTTCTGCGCCAGGTTCTGTCAGCCAGGTTAGGGACTGCGCAGCAAAACTGATGCTCTTTGCAAAAAGGTCGGATATCACTGTATTCCTTGTAGGCCATGTAACCAAGGAGGGGGCGATTGCCGGTCCACGCGTACTTGAACACATCGTAGATACGGTTCTTTATTTTGAAGGTGACAGGGGACATTCATACCGCATGCTGCGCACTGTAAAGAACCGCTTCGGCTCAACAAATGAGATAGGGATATTCGAGATGTCTGACTCAGGACTTATAGAAGTAAAAAACCCATCTGAACTCTTCCTCCTCGAAAGGCCGTTAAATGTTTCAGGTTCAACTGTTGTTGCAAGTCTTGAAGGTACCAGGCCCTTGATGGTTGAAATACAATCGCTTGTTTCTCAGTCAAACTTCGGAGTGCCTCGAAGGACGACCATAGGTGTTGACTTTAACAGGGTAAACCTGCTTGTAGCAGTTCTTGAAAAGAGGGCAGGCCTTTATCTTGGAGGGATGGATATATTTGTGAACGTCGTTGGAGGACTCAGGATAATTGAGCCTGCTGTTGACATTGGCATAATTACAACAATAGCATCTTCTCTCAAAGATATTCCTGTAGATCCAAAAATATTTGTGTTTGGCGAGGTTGGTCTTTCGGGTGAAATAAGGGCTGTTACACAGGCAGAGGCACGAATAAAAGAGGCATCAAAAATAGGGTTTAAGCGGGCTGTCATGCCTATGGGAAACGCTGAAAAAATAAAAAATAATTTTGGTTTGGAGATAACAGGTATAAAAAATGTTAAAGACTGTCTTGAAGCTGTTTTTACTTAGTACTATATTATTTTTATTTTCCTGCGCAGCACCACGTATAGAAATGCCTGTATACGAAGGTATTGATATAGCTGATGCGCTCCACTTAAAAGACGGTATCTCAGCCATAGAGGCTACATTTACTATAATCTTTGAAAGAGAGGATACCGAGATAAGAGGAGACGGGGTGCTGAATATATCCAGAAACGGTGATCTAAGCCTGCGCGTCTACTCATTCGGATTTCTTGCGCTCGAGCTCACATCAGAAAACGGCGTTATAAAAAGCGTTCCAAGGATTGACAGAACCAGAGGTACAATGCTTACATACGGCTTGAGGGACTGTCTTTTCTGGTGGGATATAAAAGACTTTGAGATTGTCGCCTCAGGCGACTCGCCGGGGAGAGATGAAAAAGAAGGTGTTTATCTTCTAAAAAATCTTTCGAGAACGTTATGGATAGACAGAAAAACAATGTTTCCAATAAGGCAGACAGTCTCTCTTGAAGATGGCAGAGAGTTTAATTTCTATTATGAAAATCCGGAGAAGGCAGGCGATATCTGGTATCCGTCAAAGATCAGGATAGAGTTTTCAAAATATTCTGTAACATTAAAGATTAAAGATATATCATTTAACACTGGTGTATAAACCGAGGTCAACTGCTACAGCCTTTATTGTTTCACTATCTATTAAATTTGCCTTAAAAAGGTAACCCTCAAGGAGTGCATTATCGCAGACTGTGTTTATGCGCCGGGGTATGCCTTGTGTATACTGATAGATACGCCTGATAGCTTCTTCTGCAAATATCTCTTTATTACATCCTGCAACCTTGAGCCTGTGGTTTATGTAATCCTTTGCATCCTCTTCAGAGAAGGCATTCAGCCTGATCTTAATAGCTACCCTTTGCTTGAGTGGCTCATCCAGGGAAAGAACATCTTCGAGTTCAGGTAGACCGAAAAAAACAAAATTGAGCATCTTTCCTTCAGATACCTCCATATTCAAAAGGCCCCTGAATTCTTCCATGATCTCCTTTGAATTTAACATCTGGACCTCGTCGATCATGACAATCGCCTTCTTACCTTCGTCGTTTATCTCATAAAGTCTCTTATAAATCTGGGTGAGAAGTTCGACCTTATCTTCTTTTAAATCCTTAACGCCGAGCTGAATTGCGAATTTTTTAAAGAGCCACTCTGAACTAACAGTAGAGTGGACTACCACAAGGAGGGCTGCTTCGTAAGTGTTCTCATCTAATTCCTCGAGAAATCTTCTTGCAAGGGTTGTCTTGCCGGTTCCTATCCCGCCAATTACAACGGCAAGACCTTTTCTCGTGTCTACTGCATATTTGAGCTTTACAAGGGCATCAGACTGTTGACGGTTGCTATAATAAAATCTACTGTCAACAACATTAGAAAATGGATGTTCTTTCAGGTCATAGTATTCTAAATAGTCCATATCTTATAAGTAAGATACCCGATCTTTTCTGTCCTTCGTTTTCTTTTGTTCAACGCCGTCTTCCGTAACCTTCGACCTCAAATTGCTTAGTTTATCAGAAACAGAACGAAATTTCGAATTCCATCCATAAACTGCTGTATACAAATCGAGCGCTTCTTTAAGATTCCCTTTCTTTTCATAGGCCTCGGCAAGATCATATTTCATTGACCAGTAGGATTCACCCCGGTCTTCCATTTTTTCGATAGCATTCCTCAAAACATCTATAGCGAGGGAATAAAGGCCCTTTTCCATATAGCATATTCCAAGCATACTGGAAGAAGGGACAAACCGTTTCGGGTTGTTACGCGATGTCTGGAATTCTCTTATCGCGTCATCTGTAAGTCCCATCTCCTTATACGCTATCCCGAGGTTATAATGTGTTTCGTAATCCTCCTCGTCAAGCTCCTTCTCAAGTCCTTTTTTAAATTCGTTAAATATGTCCATGACATCGCTGTCAAGGGCAGGTTCATGTATCTCTTCTGCTTCGAGAATCTCACTTTCGGTAAGAATAATTTCTTCCTGTTTTTCTTCGATATGTTCTATTTTTTGTTTAGTCTCTACTACCTGACCCAGTGAGTCCAGTTTCTGGCCTATCTCTTTGTTTTCAGGAAAGAGGGTTTGCAGTCTTTCTAAGATCGCTCTGGCTTCGTCCGTTAACCCCTGCCTGGAATAAAAATCAGCTTCTGCAATCTCTTCGCTATAATCTTCTATAGCAGGCCCTTCAGGGGGCGTTATGGTGACTTCCTCCTCCTTCTCATGAAGAGGAGGTGCTGCCATACTAATGAGCCGTTGGTCTTCAGGGGATATTTCGTACGCCTCTTTAATTACCTGCTTACCCTTTGAAATATCACCAGCCTTTTTATAGAGTTCATTCAGGATAAGGCATTCCGTAATCGCCTGCTCTTTGTCGCCTGTATCAACATATAGGGACTTCAGCCTTAAATGGAGCTCTATGTTTTCAGTCTCCCTATCTTTGTACACTTCGAGGAGATTCCTTACATTGTCATAAAGACCGTACCTGAGGAATATATCTGCTTCTACAATTGCTTCATCAACTGACTTTTCAGCCTTTATAGAGATATATTCCTCTTCAAGTTCCTTGCTAACTTCCTTCTCAAGTTCAGCAACTTTAGCGCTGAGCGATTCATCGTCAGGAGTTATCTCAAGAGCATCCTTATAGCAGTTAAATGCCTCTTTTTGCATGCCCTTTACAGTAAGCACATCTCCGAGAGAAATAAGCTCATTAGCTACCTGCCCCTGTTCACCAAGCTGTCTGTATAGTGAAACGAGTCTCTTCCCGGTTTCCAGCGGATCTATATCCTTGAAAGAATCAAGTAGTTTAAT
The DNA here is from genome assembly GCA_041500225.1 of Thermodesulfovibrionia bacterium. GTDB lineage: Bacteria > Nitrospirota > Thermodesulfovibrionia > Thermodesulfovibrionales > SM23-35 > 0-14-3-00-41-53. Next base: position 6,777 of record JBGQLV010000075.1, read on the forward strand.
AGCATCGTCATACTTCTCATCGAGTATCATCTCATCGAGGACGGGAAGATACTCTGTCCAGGCCTTTTCCCTATCACCTTCATTTATATATATATCTCCAAGTAGTCTCCTTGCTTTAATGTTAGCCGGCTCTATTTCAGTGACCTTCCCGAGATATTCCCTTGCTTCATCAAACATTCCGCTCATTATATGAATCTCTGCACACCTGAGATGAATATCTGTATCTTGTGGGAACAGGGTAGTAGCCTCTTTCATCTGTTCAATGGCCTTCTCAAGATTACCGGTCTTTTCATATAGGTAATTAATCCCCAGGATTGCATCTCTATTTAAAGGCTGGGCATCAAGCACCTTCTGGTAATAACCTATGGACTTTTCTGTGTCTCCCTTCTCCGCATAAAGCATTGCTATCTGAAAATATTGCTTTGATGCCTCTGACATGAGACCTTCCTTAGAATATATTTCTGCGACCTTGTTCCTGAGAGGTATATTGGCCGGAGAAAGGGTAAGTATCTTATCGTATATATCGAGAAGCCTTTCCTTTTTACCTTCCTTAGAAAGGCTGTCAGCCGTTGCGAGATAATATTTTATGGCATCTGTTGAAAGTCCCTTCTCTTCATTAAGTTCACCGAGGGAAAAGAGGGAATCGGAATCCGAGGGGTTTATATTAAGTATCTTTTTATAAAGCGCTAATGCCTTGAGAGAAAAACCCTCATGCCGGAAAAAATTTGCAGCCTTATGGAACGAATCTATAGCGTCTTGCTTATCACCCTTTTTAAGATAAAGGTCACCAAGAGTATTATAGTTATTGCCGTCAGGATATTCCTTTATCAGTTTCTCCCACTCGGCAATAGCTTTATCTATCTGACCACGGGCAAGATACTTCTGAGTTTCTTTTATTATTGATGATTTATCAGACATTTTGTGTACTATTGAAGGTATCACAATTGACAAAAGCTGTCAATGATGGGAAACCTGTGATAAGACAAAGACAGGTAAAAAAATAGGGGTTATTTTAGAAGAAATAGCTTAAAATACTAAATAGGTAATTTATGGTAAATAAAGAAACAGTACATTCATTTTTCAGGGAGAAGACAAGGAAGCCTCTTGGCTTCAAGGATATAGTCTCTCTCATGAAACTGAGCCACACGGAGACAAGGGCGCTAAAGAGAATCCTCAGGATGATGGTTCGGGCGGGAGACCTTGTACTTACAAGGAAGGGGCTCTATGGTCCTGCTGAAGACATGAATCTTGTAAGCGGTTATTTCGATCTGCATAAAGATGGCTATGGTTTTGTAATAATAGAGAAACCAGGGGAGAGGGATATATTCATCCCTGCCTGGGGAACATTAGGTGCCATGAATAATGACAGGGTTCTGGTGCGCGTTGAAAACTGGCATAAACGCGAAGGTCGGATAATAAGGATTCTTGAAAGGGTGCACACGAGGATAGCAGGAAAGTTTGAGGTAACAAAGACAGGCTTTTATGTGAGGCCAAAAGACAGGTCTGTACATTTTGATCTCTCTATATCCCAGAAAGACAGAGAAGGGGCAAAAAATGGAGACATGGTTGTTGCTGAGATAATCAGTTATCCGGCAGACAGGAAACCGCCTGCCGGCAAGGTGGTAAAGATTATAAGTGAGCCGGAGGATCCGAAGGCAGAAGTAGAGGCGATTATTGATGAGTTCAGTCTTCCAAGGAGGTTCCCCAAAAATGTTATTGAAAAGGCAAGCCTCATGTCTCAGCTCATAGCAAAGGACACAGGACGCAGAACACAGAAAAGGAAAGATTTAAGATCTCTTCCGACAGTTACTATTGACGGTGAACGTGCAAAGGATTTTGATGATGCAGTCTCTATAAAAATAGCGGAACACGGTTATACCCTTTATGTGCATATTGCAGATGTTGGTTTTTATATTGACTGGAACTCGACAATTGATATTGAGGCAAGAAAGAGGGGGACCAGTGTCTATTTCCCTGACAGGGTTATACCTATGCTGCCAAAAGAACTCTCTGAGGACCTGTGCAGCCTGAAACCAAAGGTTGAAAGACTTGCTTCCACCGTAGAGATGGATTTTGATAGAAATGGGAACAGGCTTGACGCAAGATTCTACCCGAGTGTTATCATCAGCGACGAGAGGATGACTTATACCTCTGTTGGGAAAATCCTTATTGACAATAACAGGCATGAACGCGAGAAATACGATTATCTCCTCCAGGATTTTGAGTTGATGGGCGAGTTATGCGGTATTCTGAGGAATAAGAGGCTTGAGCGCGGGAGTCTCGACTTTGACCTCCCTGAGCCGGAGGTTCTGCTTGATATGCAGGGAAGGCCGGAGGCTATACTAAAGGCAGAGAGAAATTATGCACACATGATTATAGAGGAGTTCATGGTTGCAGCTAACGAGGCAGTTGCCGAGTATCTTAATGGTTTAGGGATACCGACTCTTTATCGGATTCATGAAGAGCCGGATTCCTTAAAGTTTGAGGATATAATAAAGGTTATTAAATCTGTTTGCGGTGTGAAAGGTCCATTAAAGCCAAAAGATTTCTCCGGGTTACTTAGAAATATAAAAGGTAAGCCTGAGGAAGAGATTATAAATTATATGGTATTGCGGAGCCTCAAGCAGGCGCGTTATTCACACATAAACGTTGGCCATTTCGGTCTTGCATCAAAATGCTATACACATTTCACATCACCGATAAGGCGTTATCCTGACCTTGTTGTGCATAGGATTTTAAGAGAAGTGATGGACAAAAAACAACTGCCTGACAAGCGAATTCAGGAACTTAAAGGTCTTCTTCCTGATATTGCCTTTTGTTCTTCACGCATGGAACGTCTTGCTAATAAAGCAGAGGTGGAAGTTATAGATGCAATGAGGGTATGGTTTATGAAGGATAAGGTCGGGGACGAGTTTGATGCTAAGATTGCAGGTATTACTCCTTATGGTATAAAGGTCAGGCTTAAGGACTTTTATGTAGAAGGATTTCTTCATGTATCTTACATGACAGACGACTTTTATCAGTACAATGAGCGCTCTATGAGCCTTGTTGGAAGGCACACGAGACGTTCATTTGCACTAGGGAAAGAAGTAAAGGTAAGGATTGATAAGGTTGATATGGAGGAAAGGGAGATAATCCTGGATATAAGTCATTAACCCTGTCATTACCCCTGTACCCGTTGCCTCACGTAAAAA
>JBGQLV010000076.1:0-9965 GCA_041500225.1 Thermodesulfovibrionia bacterium
ATCCAATGAGTAAAGAAAAAGACAAGAAAAAAGCAAGTGAGAAGAAAAAACCACAGCACACACTTAAAGAGAAAAGACAATTGAAAAAAGAAAAAACGCCTCGCTAACAACGTGGTGCATTGTATTGTCTCAATATGTGCAAACAGAAACGACGGGCTAAGGTTGAGAATAAAAACTGGAATCGTGGTGTCGCGTTTACATATAGTCCCGGTATCTTTTAGCCGTTCTCATTGTCATTTGGATTTAATATATTGCGAACAAGGCTCATGTGATATATACTTCCAACAAAACCTATACATTGAGTATATAAGAGAATGTCAGCCAGCCATGGAGAAAAGATGGAACATAATGAATCCATGTCTATAGTCCGAGAAATCATGATTGAATTTGCCAATATAGAAAATTAAATGGGGTTGCATTTACACATTTTATATTACATCGTTTTTCAACCGAGGATAAGTGTCAGGTAATGGAGGGTTTAAATCAAAATGAAACTTAAGAAAGAAAGGAGTATGAGAAGTATTGTGAAAAGAAAAGGGGTTATTTCCGGGCATGCTCCGAAAATTTTAAGAGAGGAGGTGTTGGAGCTTATTGGCAATAAAGAATTATTGAGCGATAAGGAAAAAGCTAAACGGCTCTATAACCTCCTTGGCAAGCTCTGGAACTGCACAGATACCATACCGTCTGGAAATTATGGAGATGTAGTTGCTGACTGCTTAAAGCCTTACTGTTCGAAAGATATTAACTACGATATTAGAGCGGCAAAGCTTACCTATGCAATGCTGGCAAGGAATTTTAGACCGTCTCTTAGGGCGTTTATTGAATTAAAAAAAATGTAATCGCAGGGATCGCATTACACTGCTCTTTGCAGATCAGAAAAGTAAAATAATGGGCTCCGTCCTTATTTAAGTAACTTTAATTTCATGAAAAGTAATATCAATAAGATGGTAGCTATAAACCCGCTTAGCCACAGAAGCGTATCATTACGAGTTTTTTTCTTAAAATAGTTCATTTTAATAAGTTCTTCATGGTTCTTACCTTTAAGAAAAGGATTAAAAAGAACCGTTCTATTTATTTACCATCATTAACAAACAGTTGATATCCTCATCAAATAATCCGAAAGCCGACCTCCCCTATTCTCTAAGCTGATCCAAATCATTCAGCCCCGTAATTTTATTCATATTCTGATGATTCCGGACAATATAAGGATCTTTGAGAATTACATGACACATTACACACCTCTAAAATGCGGGCTCCATCTGCTACGCTTCAATTTCGAGGGAGTCTAAGGAAAAAGGATTAAAGGATTAATGGTTGAAAGTTATTATATCGTCAGTATAAAAGTGTTAATAATTTACATCTTGAACAATTGTTAGTCATGAAATGCTTTTATTTTTCAAATTGATCGGGATAAAGCTTTCTTTGACATTTTGGACAAACAGTATGTGTAAATTCTACATCCGAAAGCTCATTAATATAGTGTTCAATATCTTCCCATTTATCTTCTTCTTTTTTGATCTTTTTGCAACTTGCACAAATAGGTATAAATTTCCTCGGTGTTTTTGTCTCGGTATCTAACTTTTTGGCAACTCCTTTTAATCTCACTAACTCTGTAATATCTCGTAATTCTAAAACGACAAAATTAATATTGCCACTTTTATCTTTTAGAGGTGATGCAAGTATTTCTTCCCAAACGGTCTTACCATCATGCCGATGTTCATGTATTATCCGAGTCTGTTGCCTAGTTTCCAACACTAATCTACAGGGACATGACTCTCCTTTTTCAAAAAAGACTCTATCAGAAGGATGAGATAATTCGCAGCAATTTTTACCAATTAAACTTTCTATTTCTTGTCCAAGGTAAATACATGCTGACTTGTTGGCATCAACAATATGACAATCAAAATCAACTATAAGTATTGGTTCCTGCAGGGTGTTTATGATACCTGAGTAATAATGTTTACTACCTTTATAAGTTTTTTTACTTTTATTCATTCCCATAGGCACTGTTTCCTAATTCTTATTTATACGACTCAATAACCTTCTAAGCTATATAATCAGCAAATTAATTTAGTGTTGCTTTCGAGTTAAAGATTTCATAGTAGAACTATATCATAAAACCACACTTTCAGGAAGTTATGAATAAATAAATTAAAGACCAGTCAATTTATGGGTTCAAGAAAATGAAAATAGGTAATTCAGGGGACACCATACCTAATTGCTTGTGAATTAAGTAAGCTGTCCTTCGTGAATTCCTTTGAATAACGGTTGCAGCTTTTCAAAATCGTTTCATTTAGATTTTCCTCTCAATATTTACAAACAAAAATTTAGGCTTAGATAATTAAAAAAACATGCTTGATTTGACCATGCTTCCGTTTTGATTATAATGTTGTCTTTCTCCGGAACGACGTGGTAGTATTTATTCATACCATAGAGGAGGTGAAGTTATGGGAACCGCCGTTAAGAAGACAATCTCTCTTCCTCCGGATCTTGCTCGCGAGGGCGAAGAAATCGCCAGTGAAGAAGGAAAAACCCTCAGCGCTGTTATCCAGAACGCTCTTAGGATTACGCGGCGGGAGCGGCTCAAGAGAGAGTTTATAGATTGCTTTCCGCCTCGGCGGATCCGCCAGGGGAGGACACTTCGCTCTCAATGACGTGTAGTGACGTATTATAAGTTTTTTCAACAGCCTGTCTAAAGCTGACACTCTTACCTGTCTATTTAATTTCACCAGCATTTTCTTCACAATAATATTTGACAATGAAACTGAGAAGTTTTAATCTTTGAGCTGAACATAGGATCAGTACAAAAGATGATGTTATATTTTATTTGTGAGTTGCATTCCGGATAAAAAGAAACAATATCTGCCGGTGTAAGTAAGTCAAACCCAAATAACAGGAGGTAACCCTTGGCAACATTATTTGAAGAAACGACTATTAATGGTATGACGTTGCGCAACAGAATGGTAAGATCTGCAACATGGGAAGGGATGTGCGAGCAGGACGGAAGACCTACTGAAAGATTGATAAATTGCTATAAAGACTTAGCAAAAGGCGGTATAGGCCTGATTATTACAGGCTATGCGTTTGTACGGCTGGACGGTAAGAATAATCTTGGCCAAATGGGAATCCATACCGATAACTTTGCTGATGATTATAAGAAAATGACAAAAGCTGTTCATGAGGCAGGCGGTAAGATAGCAGTCCAGCTGGTACATGGTGGCGGCCAGAGTAATGCTGAAATCGCTGGCAGGCAGTCCTTTGCACCATCGGCTGTAAAGGTGAACCAGTTTCCTGAGATGCCTGCTGAACTTACGAGAGATGAAATCAGCAAAATTATTACAGCGTTTGGAGAAGCAGCACGCAGGGCCAAGGCCTGGGGCGTTGATGCCATACAATTGCATGGCGCCCATGGCTTTCTGATCAACCAGTTTCTTTCTCCGCTCACAAACCGACGTACTGATGAATACGGCGGTAGTATTGAAAACCGCAGTCGGTTTTTGCTCGAAGTGTACCGAAATGTCCGTGAAACGGTTGGTGCTGATTATCCTGTTCTTATCAAGCTGAACGCCTCAGATCATGTAGATGGCGGGCTGGAGATTGATGATTCGGTTTATGCTGCAAAGAAACTTGCAGAAGCCGGTATCAATGCCATAGAAGTCTCTGCCGGCACGTCTGCTTCAGGCGAGAAAAGCCCGGTACGCAGGAAGATAAACAAATCTGAGAAAGAGGCATATAACCTAAAACTGGCCCGCAGGATAAAGGAGGCGGTAAGCTGTCTTTTAATGGTAGTGGGTGGATTCCGGTCATACAGGGTTGCGGAAAAAGCAATAAGGGACTATTGCATGGATTACATCAGCATGGCAAGGCCGCTGATTCGTGAACCAGGTCTGGCAAACCGTTGGCTGCAGGGCGATCGCAAACGGGCCATGTGTATTTCATGCAATAAATGTTTCATGCCTGGCCGTGAAGAAGGCGGCATCTACTGTGTCATTGAAAAAAAGAAACAGGAAAAGGCAGCAAAAAAGACAAGTGAAGAACGAGTTCCTTAAGTGGGTTGCGCCTTGAAATATCAGGTTTCCTTTGGCTGACGACAGAGTGGTCGAATAAACGAAGGCGCTTGTTCTGCACGCTTCAGTGGTTTCAGGGTTTGAAGGGGTTATCTGAAAATCAAGTCTGCTCTCGTCCTTTCCCTTTTAGATAATCTCCGAGAAGACCCCTGCTGTGCTCGTTGTCATGACAATAAATACAGAGATTCTCCCAGTTAGAGCCATCAGAGGGGTTGTTCCAACGATTCCCGTCTTTATGGTGTACAGTGAGAAGCTTCCTATTCTTGAAATCAAACTCTCTCCCGCATTTGGCACAGATCAGGCCGTGGATTTTCAGGGATTGTTCCCTGTAGTTGGAGTCAACCGCAGTAGTCTCTTTTAATTCCCTGACGATGTCAGCAACAGTTTTGTCTCCCACAGGCTTTCTCGGCTGAGGTTTTCTGATTTTTCGTTGTCTGATTCCCAAAAAACTAACCTCCTATAATAGAAATCAGCCTAATGATTGAGGCAGAGTTCGTCGGCCTCTCTTTTCAAAGTCCTCGCAGCAGCCGTATCGAGGCCGCTTTGCTTTATGAAAATCCGTTCATCCATGTCAGCTATATCTCTTACGAGAATAATGTCATTCTTAAAGAGAATATCAAGCAAAGTCTTCTTTATTGATGACAGAATGGTGACCGGATACAGCTTTTTATTTTCGATCATTCTTTCCAGGCTGTTTTCATCCGGATATTTCCAGCCTACTATCTTGAGACCCACACACCCGGCGTACTTTATCGCATCTGATGTGCACCGGGTATTTGTCACAAGCCAGCCCTCATTTATCGAGACTCTATTTTCATGATTCAATTCATAGGCTTTTTTAATGTCCATAAATCTGGAATAGACATAGAGTGCTGTTTTGACATCGGTTGGGTTGCCTCCGTTGCTGTGATATTTACACTCTATTACACACCCGATATCAGCACGAACTGCAAAAATGTCGACTTCGTGCGTTATGCAATATCCCTTGAGAAACCTGTTTATTTCGGCTGAATATCCATAGGCTTTGAGTATCCCCGCAAAATATTTTTCAAATGGATAGCCGGTAGGTCCTAACATGTAGATAGCCTTCTTGATCGAATATCTCATGTCCGCTGCCTTGCTGTATTGCCGCAATATTTTTTTGGCAAGTCTAAATATATGCTTTGTATGCATCGAGGGTGTTATCTGGCTCTCGACTTTTCTGGCAATATCCCAGGCTACGTCCTCCGAAGCTCCGGAACGGACAAGTGAACCGACAAGTTTCTGTATTTTAAATTCCTCAGGCTGTCCGGATGCTTTTATAACTTCGAATGTCATTCAAAACTCCGATTTTTACCTCTCACAAATTTATGTGTATCATATATTTTCATGATATGTCAACAACGAACAGAAGTTCTGTCAAGGCAAAATGAAAGCGTCTGGTTTTCACGCTAATTTCCTCTAAGATTTAATTCCCCCCTCAATATTCACAAACAAAAACGACAGGCGAAGAAGGATAGCCGTTTATACGTTCCTCATCCTTGTATTCAGCGTCTGATCGTATTCCCGTTTCTTGTCCGGGTTCATGAGCGTGGAATAGGCAGCCGTCATATAGCTGAATATCTCGTGCAATTTCCTCTGTATCTCTTTGTGAGGATATCTGTCAGGATGGAACTCATACGCAAGGGTGTGGAACGCATGCTTGATCTGGCTACTCGTTGCATAATACTTTACGCCGAGGACTTTGTAATAATCCATGGTTTTGTACCATTTGTAATAGTAGTCTATCCTTTCAAGTATCTCAGGCAATATCTCCGGTAGTTTCTCGCCGGTCTTCCGGTCGGATGCGCTCGAAGAAGCCTGTGTTGCTGGTATCAGCCCGGGTTTTGATACAAACGGAAACCTTCTGATCGCTGCGAATTCCTCAATAACCCCGTAATGTTTGAAGTCGAAGGCGCCAAGACTTCTCAGGAGTGGCGTAATACCAGAAGCTGCAGATTTAATGGCGGCAACGGCATGGAGCTCCCCAGCGTTGATTTCGATGTCAATGGCTGTCTTCACCGCCTCCTCAAGAGAGGGCAGCGGCCCTGAACAGATAGACTCAACCCTTGCCAGTGTCGCCTTCAGAGATTCAATATCGAGTGAGATGTCCCCGAAATGCTTCATATTCTTCGAGACCATCCTCCGGTAATACTTGACGAGGTTAACGTGTGCAGTTTCATCGAGGTTTAACCTATCAAAGAGCGCAGCAGCTTCAGCGTCTTGTTTAAAAATAGTTCTGAACCATTCATATAGATCTGCCATTTTCGCCTCCAGCTTCTCTATACCGTCCAGAACCTTAAGTATTACCATAATAACACTCTGGGCATACAATATCTTTCACTGGTAGCGTACCATAAAATCATACAGCGGGAAAACAACAAACCTGATGGCTGAGGAAGGCTGTTTCTTTAGGAGAGCCTTAGGGGTTAGACACAATTTTGACCTGAGAAGTTTTCTGCGTTGAACCCATAAATATCAGAATTGAGCAGGTATTATCTTAATTTTCAGAATTATCCCCCTGAAGCAGGTTGATTTATGTTAAAATATTAGGTTTAAGGAGGAACAATGAAAATTGCGATTATCGGAGTATCCAATTCAGGAAAAACTACGCTCTTCAATGCGCTGACAGGGCTGAATATTGAAACAACCATCTATTCGACAATTTCCGGTGAACCTAACATCGGTGTGGTGAAGGTGCCCGATCCGGAGATTGACATACTGTCTGAGATTTACAGGCCCCAAAAGAAAACATATGCCACAATTGAATATATTGATTATATCGGTCTGACAAAAGGCGATGTGAAACAGAACAGGAAGGTTTTTGATTTAATAAAAGACGTTGATGCCATTGTCCATGTGGTAAGAGCCTTTTACGATGAATCTGTTATTCACCCGATGGCAAGCATAAACCCGGTCAGGGATATCGAGACGGTTGAACTCGAACTGGTCTTTGGTGATCTTGAATTGATTGAAAAACGTCTTGAACGTATGGAAGAAGGGAAAAAACGCGGAAAGAAACCTGACGAAACAGAGAAAAAACTGCTTCTGAAATGCAGGGATTTCCTCATGAAAGAAACAGCGCTGAGAAACGTGGAATTCACCAAAGAGGAGATGAAGGCGATGAGGCAGTTACAGTTTCTGTCAAACATTCCAAAAGTTATTGTCCTTAATACCGGAGAAAGGGATGATGATTCAGATTATGCAAAGACGCTTGAATCTTCGCTGCTGAATCGTTATCCGTCAGCGAATGTTTTAACACTCTGCGGTAAAATTGAAATGGAGATTTCCCAGCTTCCTGAAGATGAAAAGGAACCTTTCTTTCACGAACTCGGTATTGAAGAGCCTGTTTCAAACAGACTCATACGCACATGCTATCAGATGCTTGGACTTATATCATTTCTTACGGTAGGAGAAGATGAGGTGCGGGCCTGGACTATCAGGAGCAATACAAATGCATTGACTGCTGCTGGAAAGATTCATTCCGACATCGAGAGGGGTTTTATCAGGGCAGAGGTCATTTCCTATGAAGACTTCATCTTATCAGGCAGTATGCACACTGCAAGAGAAAAAGGCCTCCTGAGGCTTGAAGGGAAAACATACGCAGTGAAGGACGGGGACATCATTAATTTCAGGTTTAATGTGTAGATATAGTTCAGGCAATCAATGGAAGCAATAGTTCAATAAGGTCGAGTCTTGTTTCTCGCCATAATCCCCTTTCCATTTTGGTTATACTGTTGGGGCTGGTCTGCGGCAGCGCCGAGACAGTCCTTTCTGTCCGCCTTGAGTCACTAAATTAGAAGCGTTGTCCACTTTTACCCTCTGCCGGCTTTTTACGTCTCACGAATTATGAATCACAAGATACAATTTACGAGAGCATCCTGTTAAAAGTTCCCTCGCGAGAGGCCGCGGATGATGCGAATGGCGTCCTCAACCGTGTTTGCTCCCTGGATAAAATCCATATCCTCGCTGCTGATGGTGCCCTCTGCCAGCATTGTGTCGTGCATGAAACGGCGGAGATGGTCCCAAAAGTCCCTGACCATACCGACGACCGGGAAGCGTTCAAGCTTTCCGGTCTGAGCGAGTGTGATCACTTCGAAAGCCTCGTCAAGCGTACCAAAACCACCCGGCATCACAACGAAGGCCGTGGAGTACTTTACGAGCATTACCTTGCGAACAAAAAAGTGCTCAAATTCAATGAACTTGTCGAGGTATGGATTTGGTTTCTGCTCGAAGGGAAGCTTTATATTGCAGCCGAGGCTCAAGCCCCCGCCCTCCTTAGCGCCCCGGTTTGCGGCCTCCATGATCCCGGGTCCGCCTCCGGTCATGACAGTAAAGCCTGCATTGGCGAGCGCGCGCCCAAGCTCGCGGGCCAGCTCGTAGTAGCGGTGTCTTTCCCGAAAGCGCGCCGATCCGAAAACTGTGACGCATGGACCATCAAAATCGAAACTCTCGAAGCCATGCAAAAACTCAAGAAAGAATCTCACCGCACTCTCGAGATCTTCGCCCCGTTTTCGGCGGCCCGAGAGAAAGAGTTTCTCCGCGCCCACAACCTGACCAAGCAGCGAAGAGGACTCTATCATTTCTGACAATCCTTTGATATTCATAGCTTGCTCCTTCTTAGGTATACTTTTACGACTGCGTTTCTATATTATAGTTCGTACTATGGAGAAAAAGCTGCAATCAATGCCGTTGCCTTTAGTAAGCTCCCTTTCAGGGGTAAATATGGTGTCTATCTGAATAGAAATTGGCTATACTATGAGACATGAAACCACCTGTTGACCATAAAAACATGAGAAATGTCTAAACAGAATACAGACCACGTCGCGAAGATAGAGAATTTTATTTGCCTGGTGCTGACTATGGTGATTGCCATTGCAATAACGGCAGAAACTGCCGTCGCATGCCAACCTTGTAAATCTAAACTGGATCTGGAGCAGTCGCTCAAGAAAGCTGATTTAGTTATTGTTGGCAAACGAATCGATTATGATCCTGAAGAAAAGATGCCCTCAAGTATCAAAGTCAACATCATAAGGGTCTTAAAGGGAGAAATAAAAAAGAAGCAGATTGAAGTTAAAAGCTGGTACGGCATGTGTCCATATGGAATTGTTGTTGATAACCAGATTTATGTGATGATACTCAAGAAACCTTTGAAAATGCAGGGAATGTATACAACGGTTAATACGGGGTGCAGCGTCACGAAATTGCTTGTGAAATCCAACAAGGTGTCTGTTGACGGCAAGATTATGTCAATTGAGGATATTGCGGAAATCATAAACATGTCCCGTGAACGAAGTGAATGATTCTTTGAAATATGCACTCAGAATTTTCGCAATGAATTCCTGCTAATAAGTCAACTTAGTCAACAATGTCCCCTATTTTGCTCTTCCAGTTTACATAAAGTAGAACTATTTGTAAATTAATATATGCATATCACCTTTATAAGCGAGTTGAGAAAACGCGAGTCAACTCATTCAACAACGTTATCCGCGTTCCCAGATGCTACCCTTGTGTCCCTTGCAGAAGAGATAGATGTAGTTGAAATATTCACTCTTGACCGGAGAGGTTTTGGTACCTACCGTATTCGCGGGAAGACAGCATTTAAAATATGGCCGGAGTAAGCGGCTGTTTTCCCTGAACAGGTTAAAAGTAAAAATAAAAGAATTGACCTGTCAGACAATATAAATGCATACATAGTTCATTACTTCATCAAGGGTACAATCTTAATGGATTTCTATTACTGTGTGCTCCACCGCGCTATACGTAACAAAACCTACTTTTTCTAATGTTATCAGTTAGTTAAATCCTATTTACCATTATCCCTTTTTTGTCCCATTCAAAGCCATCATCTCTTATCGGCTGGGTCCTCTGCAGTACAAC